>JALWCD010000116.1:1492-9797 GCA_027036915.1 Thermodesulfatator sp.
GTATCGTTCCTTTCTGGCACCGATCTTGTTACAGAGCTCCCCCAAAAAAGACGGGGGAGGTGCTCCGCATGGTGGACAAAGGCGATACCCTGTTTCTTCTGGTCTCCGCGGCCCTGGTTCTTCTCATGACGCCGGCCCTGGCGGTCTTCTACGGCGGGCTCGTACGCCGCAAGAATGTCCTTTCGGTTGTTATTCAGAGTCTCATCATGATCTCCCTGGTCACCTTAGAGTGGATCTATGTGGGCTACAGTCTCTCTTTCGGTCCGGATGTGCACGGGTTTATCGGGAGTCTAAAACATCTGGCCCTTAAGGGCCTGAGTTTTTCTCCCCATCCCAGTTACGCCTCCACGGTTCCCGAGCCGGTTTTTATGATTTACCAGTGCATGTTTGCGGTTATCACCCCGGCCCTCATTACCGGAGCCTTTGCCGAAAGGGTTCGCTTTCGGGCCTTTGTCTTTTTCAGTCTCCTCTGGGCCCTTCTGGTCTACAATCCTCTCTGTCACTGGGTCTGGGGCGGAGGCTGGCTTTCGAAGCTGGGGGTGCTTGATTTTGCCGGAGGGCTGGTGGTGCATGCCAGTTGCGGGGCGGCGGCCCTGGTCATGGCCCTGGTGGTGGGGGCCCGGCGCGGGGCCAGACAGGAGCCCTTCATCCCCCATAACCTACCCCTTACGGTGATCGGAACCGGGCTTCTCTGGTTCGGCTGGTTCGGGTTTAACGCCGGAAGCGCGCTCGCGGTGAACAACACCGCGGTCCAGGCTTTCATCAATACCCACACCGCGGCGGCCACGGCCATGCTGGCCTGGGTCCTTACGGAGTGGCTCAAACAGGGGAAACCCACCACCCTCGGAGCCTGCTCCGGGGCCATCGCAGGGCTGGCCACCATTACTCCGGCCGCGGGGTTTGTTAGCATCCACGGAGCGGTTCTCATCGGTGTCCTCTCCGGAGTGATCTGTTATCTGGCGGTGCTGGCCAAAAACAGACTGGGCTACGACGATGCCCTGGACGTGGTGGGCATCCACGGCGTGGGGGGTGTTCTGGGTACGCTTATGGCCGGGGTGCTTTCCCCGGAGGTTAAATTTTCGGCTCAGGTAATCGGGGTGGCGGCTACCGTGATCTACACCCTGGTGGCCACCTTTATTCTGGCCAAGGCGGTGGATGCGGTGTTCGGACTCCGGGTGGATGAGGAGACGGAATACATCGGGCTTGACGTTACCGAGCACGGTGAGGAAGCCTACGTGCTGGGATAGTGGCCTGCTATCCACTTTCGAAGGGCTCCCACCAGGTAGAGGGAGCCCGTAACCACCACCGGCCATTCCAGGGAAAGGGCTTTTTTTAGGGCCTCTTCGGGGGCCGGAAAGAAATAAACCGCGGGCCGGTCCCCGGGCGGAAGAACCGTCTGCCATTCCCTGAGGGTTACGGGATTCCTGGGGCCCGGGGGCTCGCAGAGGAATATGGCCCGGGCCCTGGAGGCCAGTTTTCTTAACATGCGGAGATAGGGTTTCTCGCCGCCCTCATTGGTGGCTCCAAAAATAAGGGTGTATTCCCGGATGCCTTTTCGATCCAGGGATCGGATGAGGGCGGCCACCCCCTCCTCGTTATGGGCCCCGTCAAGGATAACCCCGGGTCCCAGAGGAAAGTATTCGAAACGTCCGGGCCAGGTAACCTTTTTAAGTGCCCTCCGAACCGTCTCCTCCTCGAAAGGGAACCCCCGACTTTCCAGGACCTCGAGGACGGCCAGGGCCAGGCCCAGATTGTACTTCTGGAATTCGCCCTGGAGGGAGAGGATGAGTTCGGGCAGGGTGCGTCGAAGGCCGCGATAGTGGAAGCCCCCGGAGGCCTTGCGGATATGGAAATCTTTATGCCACAGGTAAAGCGGGCTTCCCATATTCCGGGCCTTGGCCAGAATGACTTTTCGGGCCTCCGGGGAAAGTTTGCCCGCTACCACCGGAATGCGGGCCTTGATGATGCCGGCTTTTTCAAAGGCGATCTGCCTCAAGGTCCGTCCCAGATAGGCGGTGTGATCCCGGGCCACGGAGGTGATAACCGAGACCTCGGGGAGACACACGTTGGTGGCGTCAAGTCGCCCCCCAAGGCCGCACTCTATGACCGCCACCTCCACCTCTTCTTCGGCAAAATAGAGAAAGGCCGCGGCGGTGGTGATTTCAAAATAGGTTACGGGAAGGGAAAGTCTTTCCACTTCCCGGCGCACCCGGGAAAGGACCTCGGCAAGCCTTTCCGGAGGGATCTCACGGCCGTTGATCCGGAATCGCTCGGTGACCGAAACCAGATGGGGTGAGGTGTAAAGGCCGGTCCTGAGGCCGTGGGCGGAAAGGACCATGGAGAGGATGGCTGCGGTGGAGCCCTTGCCGTTAGTGCCGGCCAGATGCACGCAGGGGTATCTTTTTTCGGGATGCCCCAGAGCCTTAAGAAGGGCCGCAATTCTCTCAAGCCCCGGTTTTATCCCGTGAAACTGGTGCCGATTCAGCCAGGCCAGGGCTTCTTCGATCTGCATAGTCGTAAATCTTACCACTGTTTCCGGGACTGAAGAGTCCATTCCGGACTGCGAAGGGGTTTGGATTCCTGCGCTCAAAATGATAAGCTTCAGGGAGAAAGGGTGGGTGTGAGAAAGGAGGTATAATCAAAAGAAGTAACACGAGTGTTTCAAGACAGGCCCTTGGGAATACTTTAGACATAAGGAGGTGTAAGATGGGCAATTCCACTAAAATTGAAGCGTTACTTAAGGAAGAACGGGTTTTCTATCCCCCCCAGGCGGAGAGGGATCGGGCCTATATTTCCTCCCGGTACGAATACGAGGAAATTTATCGCTACTCCCTTGAGGACCCGGACGGCTTCTGGAGCGAACGAGCCAAGGAGCTTATCACCTGGTTCAAACTATGGGACCGTACCTGTTACTGGGATTTTGAGAAACCCGAGATCCGCTGGTTTGAGGGCGGAAAGCTCAACGCCTGTTACAACTGCCTTGACCGGCACCTCTCCGGTCCCATCCGCAACAAGGCGGCCATCATCTGGCAGGGAGAACCCGACCACGAGGTGCGGGTCTACACTTACCAGATGCTTCACCGGGAGGTCTCGCGTCTGGCCAATGTGTTAAGGAAACTGGGAGTCAGAAAAGGGGATCGGGTTTCTATTTATCTTCCCATGATTCCGGAGCTTCCCATCGCCATGCTGGCCTGCGCCCGGATCGGGGCCATTCACTCGGTGGTCTTCGGGGGGTTTTCGGCCGAGGCCTTAAAGACTCGCATTCAGGACTGCGAGGCCAAGATCCTGATCACGGCCGACGGCTACTGGCGGGCCGGAAAGAAAATAGAGGCCAAGAAGAACGCCGACCTCGCTCTCAAGGATTGCCCCACGGTGGAAAAATGCATCGTGGTGAGACGCCTGGGAAACGAAATCGACTGGGTTTCCGGGCGCGACCTCTGGTATCACGAATTGATAAACGACCCGGAGATTCCGGACGAATGCCCCTGCGAGGAGATGGACGCCGAGGACATCCTCTTCATCCTCTACACCTCCGGTTCCACCGGAAAGCCCAAAGGGGTGTTTCACACCACCGGGGGCTACATGGTTTATGTAACTCATACCCTTCAGTGGATTTTTGATTTGAGACCCGAGGACGTTTTCTGGTGCACGGCGGACATCGGATGGATCACCGGACACTCCTACATCGTTTACGGGCCGCTGGCTCTGGGAGCCACGGAGATCATGTATGAGGGGGTGCCCACCTATCCCCATCCCGGGCGTTTCTGGGAGCTGATCCAGAAATACCGGGTGACCCTCTTTTACACCGCTCCCACCGTCATTCGGGCCCTCATGCGGGCCGGGGACGAATGGCCGGCCAAATACGATCTTTCGAGTTTACGTATTCTGGGTTCAGTTGGAGAGCCCATCAATCCCGAGGCCTGGCTCTGGTATCACAAACACGTGGGGCGGGGCCGCTGTCCCATTGTGGACACCTGGTGGCAGACCGAAACCGGGGGTGTTCTCATCTCACCCCTCCCTTACGCCATCCCGCAAAAGCCCGGGGCGGCCACCGTCCCCCTTCCCGGAGTGGAGCCGGTAATCCTTCGTGACGACGGAACCGAAGCCGGGATTAACGAAGGAGGGCATCTCTGTATGAAGCGGGCCTGGCCCGGAATGCTTCGCGGGGTGTGGGGGAACCCGGAAAGGTTCAAGGAAGTCTATTTCAGCCGCTTTCCGGGTTACTACTACACCGGAGACGGGGCCAGAAGGGACGAAGACGGCTACATCTGGATCATCGGGCGGCTTGACGACGTGATTAACGTTTCCGGACACCGTCTGGGAACCATGGAGCTGGAGAGCGCGCTCGTGGCCCATCCGGCGGTGGCCGAAGCCGCGGTCATCGGTGTGCCGCACGAGGTCAAGGGCGAGACCATCTACGCCTTTGTGATCCTGCGTGAGGGTTATGAGCCCTCGGAGGAACTCGAAAAGGAACTCAAGCAGCACATGCGGAAGGTCATCGGTCCCATCGCCACGCCGGAGTTCATTCAGTTCGTCTCCGGGCTTCCCAAGACCCGAAGCGGAAAGATCATGCGGCGCATCCTGAGGAAAATCGCCTCCGGCCAGTACCAGGATCTGGGCGACACCTCCACCCTGGCCGACCCCTCGGTGGTGGAGGAACTCATCCGCACCCGAAAGGAGATGGAAAAGAAGTAGTGGAAGTGAGGGAAAGATCGCTTGAAAAGGTGCGCCGGAGGCTTTCTCCGGTCTGGGAGGCCTTTCCGGAGGTGAAGTTCGCTTACCTTTTCGGCTCGCAGGCCACCGGAAAGGCCGGCCCTTTAAGTGACTTAGACCTTGCGGTCTATCTTAAGCCTTACACTCACCGGCGTTATCTGGATCTTTACGCCGCCTGTTGCCGGGCCCTTAAACGTAACGATCTGGATCTGGTGCTGCTGAATCGCACGGAAAACCTTATCCTGCTTGAAAACATCATTCGGGAGGGAAAACTCCTTTTTGAAAGGGACCGGGGGGCTCGCTTTGAATTTGAGGTGGAGACCCTCCATCTGGCCCTTGATTTCCGGGAGATGCGCCGCCAGATTCTCGGAAGATGAGCGACAGGGAACGTATTCTTAAGAAAATGGAAATGGTACGCGGATATATTTCCCTAATCCTGAGTATAGAAAAGGAATGTCTTGAGCGGTTTGAGACCGATCCCATCTATCGGGGAGCTCTTTTGCACTATCTTTATCTCACTGCAGACAGTTGCGTAGCATTGGCCCAAATGATGATCCGTTTTCGGGAGCTGGGAACCCCTCAGTCCTATCAGGAAGCCATAGAGATGCTTGGAGAAAGGGGTCTCATCCCTGCGGATTTTGCCTATGAATTTGCACGCATAGCCGGCTTAAAGAATCTCTTAGCCCACGGCTACGAGAAAGTGAAAAAGGATCTGATCTGTGAGGAAATCCTCCCCCGGCTCAGGGAAGTGGATTTTTTTTGCGGGAAATCGAAAAACACTTATGAAAAAATATCTCGTGATCCTCACCGGGGCGGGCGTTTCGGCCGAATCCGGCATTCCCACCTTTAGGGACCCGGGCGGGATCTGGGAGAAATACGATCTTTCCGAGGTGGCCACCCCGGAGGGGTTTCGGCGCAATCCCCGCCTGGTGCACGAGTTTTATAACGCAAGGAGGAGGGATCTTTTAAGGGTCAAGCCCAACCCGGCTCATTACGCTCTGGCGGAGCTTGAGAGGGCCTGGCCCGGGGAGTTCCTCCTGGTGACCCAGAACGTGGACGATCTTCACGAGCGGGCCGGAAGCCGGCGTCTGATCCATATCCACGGGGAGCTCCTCAAGGTGCGCTGTGAACTCTGCGGCGGGGTTTTTCGGGAGACCGGGGAGGTCTTTCCCGAGACCCCGTGTCCGGTCTGCGGGAGGTCCGGGGGCCTGAGGCCTCACGTGGTCTGGTTCGGGGAGACCCCGTTTCACCTGGAGGAAGTTTACGAAGCTCTTCTCCGATGTGATCTTTTCGTGGCCATCGGGACCTCGGGTACGGTTTATCCGGCAGCCGGTTTCGTGGAGGTGGCCCGGAACGCCGGAGCTTACTGCGTGGAGATCAATCTTAAGCCCGCGGAAAACGCCCACCTCTTTCACGAACACCGTTATGGTCCGGCCAGCCGAGTGGTTCCGGAGTGGGTGCGAGAGGTGGAAAAGTCATGGTTAAAGATTTAATCTGGAAAAAAGCCCCCCAGGGAGGATCGGGATGCCGGCCACGCCGGAAAGCGTCTGGGAGTTTCTTTTAAAGGTGGGGGAAGAAATAAGGGAGTTGCGAGAACAAAACAAAGAATTGCGGGAAAGTATCAAGGAACTAAGGGAACAGGGGAAGGAAACGGATCGGAGAATCAAAGAGCTTTCTCATCTTTTCACCACGCAGTGGGGGAAGTTGGTGGAGGCTCTGGTGGAGCCCGGGGCGGTAAATCTTTTTCGGGAGCGTGGGATCAACATACGCTATACCTCCCGTCGTATAGAGGTGGAAGACGAAAAAGGAAGAAAGATCGCGGAGTTCGATATCTTTCTGGAAAACGATGATGAGCTGGTAGTTATCGAGGTAAAGACCACGGTGAAAAAGGAGGATGTGGATTGGTTTTTGGAGAAGATGAGCCGTTTTAAGGAGTGGTTTCCGAAGTATAAGCGGTATAAGGTTTACGGAGCCATAGCCGGGATAAGTTTTGATGAGGGTGTGGACCGGTATGCTTACAGGAGGGGTCTTTTCGTGCTCAAGTCCGAGGGAGGCATCATCAGGATAGCCAACGATCCGGATTTCAGTCCGCGGGTCTGGTAAGATGGCTTACGTGGTAAGAGGACTGGCCCGGGAAGGGAGTTTTCGGGTTCTGGCCGTAGAATGTCGGGAAGTAGTAGAGGAAGCACGTCGTCTCCAGGGGCTTTCCCCTACGGCGACCGCGGCCCTGGGAAGGGCGCTGGCCGCGGCGGCCCTTCTGGCCGCGGATCTTAAGACCGGGCGCGTCATGCTCCAGATAAACGGAGGGGGGCCTCTGGGAGAGATCATCGCCGAGGGAGACGCCGAGGGGAATCTCCGGGGCACGGTCCAACACCCGCACGTGCACCTTGAGCCCCGGGAAGGCAAACTCGCGGTGGGAGCCGCGGTGGGTAAAAACGGTTTTCTTTCGGTGATTCGAGACCTAGGACTTAAGGAACCCTATCAGGGCTCGGTGGCGCTGGTCTCGGGAGAGATAGCCCAGGATCTGGCCTACTATCTTACGGTCTCGGAACAGGTCCCCTCGGCGGTGGCCCTGGGAGTGCTGGTGGATGTGGACGGTTCGGTCAGGGAAGCCGGTGGTTTTCTGGTGCAGCGTATGCCGGCGGCCGGGCCGGAGGATATCGCCGCGGCTGAGGAGGCGCTTTCAGCTATTGCTCCGGTGACCGAGCTCCTCTCGCAGGGGCTTTCTCCGGAAGATATCCTGGAAAAGATCTTTCCGGGACGCATAGAGATCCTTGAGAAACGGTCGCTCTCTTATGGTTGCCGGTGCTCGCGGGAAAGGGTGGAGGCCGCCCTGGTGGCCTTGGGACGGGAAGAACTTTCGACCCTCGTCGAGAGAGGCGAGCCTGCCAGGGTGACCTGCCATTTCTGCCGCAAGGAGTACGAGGTTTCTCTGAAGGACCTGAGGCGTCTTCTGGCCGATTTGTATAAACCTCACTGAGTATGGCCGGCAATCTTTTTCGGATCTGGGCCCTCCTCAGGGAAGGGGTGGAAAGAGGGGTCTTTCCCGGAGCGGTGGCCTCTATCCGAACCCCTGAAAAATCCTATATCCTGGCGGTGGGTTTCCGGGCTCTCCTTCCCGAAAGGGAAGACAACGATGAGACCACCCTTTATGATCTGGCTTCCCTCACCAAACCTCTGGCTACCACGCTGGCTCTCATGAAACTGGTTTCCCGGGGGCGGCTCTCCCTGGAGGATCCTCTGGAACGCTTTTTCCCGCAAGAAGTTTTCGGAGTTTCTCTTTATCGGAAGGTAACCCTGAGAGAGGTCCTTTCCCACGCGGCGGGTTTTCCGGCCTGGCGACCCTATTTTAAGGAACTGCAGCGGTGGCCCCTCGGCCGGAGGCGGGAGGTTATTCTCCGCCTGACTCTTTCCGAACCCCCGGTCTATCCTCCGGGAGAGAGGGAACTTTACAGCGACCTGGGCTTCTTTGTCCTGGGAGAGGTGGTAACCAGGGTTGCCGGTCTGCCTTTTGAAGAATATGTGGAACGCCTTTTCCGGGAAATAGTTCCGGAGGTCTCCCGGGCGCTTCTTTTTCGCCCTTCCCTTAAGG
>JALWCD010000117.1 GCA_027036915.1 Thermodesulfatator sp.
GGGGCCGTCTCCACCCGGGATGGTGGCGTTTATTGCCAGATCGGAGGCCGGACCGCCCTTGAGATCATGCAGGAGGTGGGGGAGAAGGCCGGGGCGGTGATTGCCATCGGCACCTGTGCGGCCTTCGGCGGGGTCCAGGCCGCAGCTCCCAATCCCACGGGCGCGGTCGGTGTCAGTCAGGTGCTTAACCGTCCGGTTATTAACATCCCGGGGTGCCCTCCCAACCCTTATAATTTTCTCTCCACGGTTCTTTATCTCCTGACCTTCGGGCATCCTCCGGAACTGGATGAGCTCTCCCGTCCGAAGTTCGCTTATGGCCGTCGCATTCACGATCACTGCGAGCGTCGTCCCCACTTTGATGAGGGGCGTTTCGTGGAGTCCTTCGGGGATCCGGCCCATCAGAAAGGATACTGTCTGTATAAAGTGGGCTGCAAGGGCCCCGTAACCTATTCCAACTGTTCGGTGGTGCGGTTCTGCGATGTGGGAGCCTGGCCGGTGGGCTCCGGGCATCCCTGCATGGGATGTACCGAGCCCAATTTCTGGGACCGTATGAGCCCCTTCTATGAGCATCTGCCCAAGATCTATATCCCGGCCGGGGGTGGTATCCGGGCCGAGGCCGAGAAGGTGGGTAAAGTGGCGGTGGGGGCCGCGGCGGCGGTGGTGGCGGCCCACGCCGCGGCCGGAGTGGTCAAAAAGGCCGTAAAAAGTGTCTCCGGTCGAAAATCTTCGGATGAAGAATAATTAGGGGGCTAGCCATGGCCAGGAAAAAGATAACCATTGATCCTATAACCCGTATCGAAGGGCATCTCCGGATAGATGTGGAGGTGGAGGGCGGTCGGGTGCGGGAGGCCTGGGCTTCGGCCCAGATGTGGCGCGGAATAGAGGTCATCCTGAGGGGACGGGATCCGCGGGACGCCTGGGCCTTTACGCAGCGTTTCTGCGGGGTCTGCACCACGGTGCACGCCATCGCCTCGGTGCGGGCCGTGGAAAACGCCCTGCAGATGGAAATCCCCCTGAACGCCCAGTACGTCCGGAACATCATCCTCTGCGCCCACGCCCTTCACGATCACATCGTGCATTTCTATCACCTTTCGGCCCTCGACTGGGTGGACGTGGTCTCGGCCCTGAAGGCCGACCCCAAAAAGACCGCCCGTCTCGCGCAGAGTCTCTCCGACTGGCCCGGAAATAGTGTGACCTTCTTCCGGGAGGTCAAAAGGAAGCTCGAGAAGTTTGTAGCCAGCGGTCAGCTCGGCCCCTTCAGCACCGGGTACTGGGGGCATCCGGCCATGAAGCTTCCCCCGGAGGTCAATCTGCTTGCGGTAGGCCATTATCTTGAGGCCCTGGATTATCAGTATAAGGCCAATCAGGTGGTGGCCATTTTCGGGGGCAAGACGCCCCATATCCAGACCGTAATCGTGGGTGGTGTGGCCCTGGCCATCAATCCGGAAAACGAGGCCACGCTTAACATGGAGCGCCTGGCCTGGGCCCGGGAGCTTCTGCTCCAGGTGCGGGATTTCGTACAGAAGGTCTATTTCGTGGATGCCTGTGCGCTGGCGGGCCTTTATCCGGAATGGTTCAGGATCGGAGCCGGGGTGACCAACTACCTGGCGGTGCCGGACCTTCCCCTTGATACCAGAGGCACGACGTTCGATCTCCCGGGAGGAACGATCTTCAAAGGCGATCTCCGTTCCGTAAAACCCATAAGGAGTTTCAACGACCCCTATTTTCGGGACAATGTGGCCGAAAGCATTACTCATTCTTGGTACGATGGGGACTGGACCCGACATCCCTGGCAGGAGGAGACCGTTCCCAAATACACCGGTTTTGAGGAGAAAGGCAAATATTCCTGGGCCAAGGCCCCGCGTTTTACCGGGGAGCCCATGCAGGTGGGGCCGCTGGCTCAGGTCCTGGTGGGGTATGCCCTGGGGCATGAGGCCATCAAACGCTGGACGGATGAGGCTTTAAAGCGGATCTCGGCCGTCTCCGGGAAACGCGTCTCCATTGAGGACTTCCATTCCACCATGGGGCGCCAAGTGGCCCGGGCCATTCGGGCCGCGGTGCTGGCGGATCTGGCCCTGAAACATCTTGATCTCCTGGTCGAAAATATCGGGCGGGGCAATCTGGATATCTATCCCTACCGCACGCCGCCGGGTTTTCCGAAAGGCGAGATCATGGGCTTCGGGTTTCATGAGGCCCCGCGGGGAACCCTTTCCCACTGGGTGGTTATCGAAAACGGCAAGATCAAGAACTACCAGGCGGTGGTGCCCTCCACCTGGAATGTGAGCCCGCGCTGTCAGCTGGGAAAACGCGGACCCTACGAGGCCAGCCTTATCGACAATCCGGTTGCGGTCCCGGAAAAGCCTCTTGAGGTCCTGCGGACCATCCATTCCTTTGATCCCTGTATCGCCTGCGCGGTCCATGTCCTGGATCCCGAAAGGCGAGAAATAGTAAAAGTTAAGGCCCTTTGAGGGGGGGAACCATGCCCGGAAAAGAAAAAGAAATCCTTTATCGTCGGGTTTTTGTCTGGAGCTGGGTCCTCAGGATCTTTCACTGGTCCTTTGCCCTTTCCTGCGCCGTGCTGATCTTAACCGGGATCTATATTCATTATCCTCCCATCACCACCAAGTGGGCGGAATTCAAACCGCAGTACCTGATGGCCACGCTGAGGTACTATCATTTCGCCGCGGCTTACGTTTTCATGGCCGCGGTGGCGGTAAGACTGTATCTTCTCTTTTTCGGGAACCGTTACGAACGCTTTACGGACTTTTTGCCCATCAGCCGGCGCAACCTCCGCTCCCTCTGGCAGTCTCTCAAGTTCTATCTCTATCTCACCGATGAACACGAGTGGCGCATGGGACACACCGTGCTCGCCGGAACCATCTATTTCCTTCTGTTTCTGGCGGCCATCGTCATGTCTCTTACCGGACTTTATATGCTCTATCCGGATATCTCCTGGATCAGCAGGATGGGCGTGGCGCTCTTCGGATCGGTCCAGATGGCCCGTTTTATCCATTACATTCTGCACTGGTGCTTTATCTTTTTCGTGATCGTTCACCTCTACATCGCCATCTGGAACGACTTCAAGGCCCCGGAGGCCATCATCTCGGGAGCCTTTTCGGGCTCGAAGTTCATGCCGGCGGATGTGAAGGAAGACTAACATGGTCCCGCGGGCCCTGGTTATGGGGGTGGGGAACTTACTTCTCGGGGATGAGGGGTTCGGGGTCCATGTGGTCCGGGAATTCGAGGCCCGATACGACCTTCCCCCGGAGGTGGAGGTCGTGGACGGCGGCTGTCCGGGATTCCGGCTTCTGGACTATCTCCGGGGCAGGGAACTGGTCCTGCTGGTGGACGTGGTGGCCGAGGAGGCTCCGCCCGGCACCCTCAGGGTCTTTGAGGACGGGGATCTCAGCCGGTTTGCGGCGGTGAAACCGTACTCTCCCCATGAGGTCAGCCTGATCGAGGCCCTGAAGTTTGCGGAATTTGCCGGAGTTTTGCCTCGAAAGCTCAAGATTCTTGCGGCGGTGCCCGGGGATATTTCACCCGGGGTGAAACTTTCCTCCGCGCTGGAAAAGGCCCTTCCCCGGGCCCTGTCCTGGCTTGAGAGGGAACTCCGGGAAGCGAACATTGCCATAAGGAGGCGGCCCGGATGTGCGTAGGGGTGCCCATGCGACTGAAAGAGATTCGCTATCCCGTGGGGCTGGCCGAGGCCGAAGGGGTGGAGATGCCGGTTTATCTGCATCTTTTGCCGGAAAAGGAGCTTGCCCCCGGGGATTGGGTCATCGTCCATGTGGGCTTTGCTCTCCAGAAGATACAACCCGAGGAGGCCCGTGAGACCTGGGAAATCCTAAGGGAGGTGATGGAGGAGGCTTCCGGTTATGCATGAGGCCTCTCTGGTTTCCGCGCTGGCCGAAAATCTTCTGGAGCTCAAGCGTCGGGAGGGGGCACGGCGTATCCTTAAGTTTAAAGTGGAGATCGGGGAACTTTCCGGGGTGGATCCGGAGGCTTTTCGTCTGGCCTACGAGGTGCTACGGGATAACCTTCCGGATTTGCGGGAAGCGGAAATGGAACTCTCCCTGGTGCCGGCCCGGTTTCGGTGTGAGAACTGTGGAGCGTCTTTTCCCGGGGACTATCTGGCCCCTTGTCCGGACTGCGGGGATCTTGAAAAGGTCGCCCTGGCCGGGGAAGAATTGCTTCTTCGGGAAGTGGAAATGGAGGTCTGAAGGTGTGCGAGAGTTGCGGTTGCGGAGAAAGAACCCTGCGAATAGAGGTCGCAGAGGGCTTGCTTTCGACCAACGAACGTCTGGCCCGGGAAAATCGGGCCTGGTTCGAGCGGCTGGGAGTCAGGGTCGTCAATCTGGTGGGTTCTCCGGGAGCCGGGAAGACCAGTCTTATCGAAGCCACGGTGAAGGCCCTCAATGACCTTCGGGTGGCCGTAATCGAGGGGGATCCGGAGACCCGTCGGGACGCGGAAAGACTCTCCCGGCTGGGAATTCCGGTGGCGGCCGTGACCACCGGCGGGGTCTGTCATCTGGACGCCCGAATGGTTCACCGGGCCTTTCACGCCCTGGAGGACCTGCGCCCGGAGATCCTCTTCATCGAAAACGTGGGGAACCTCCTCTGCCCGGCGGACTTCAGCCTCGGAGAAGATCTCACCGTGGTGGTCCTTTCCGTAACCGAAGGCGAGGACAAGCCCGAAAAGTATCCCCAGGCCTTCCGTCGGGCCCGGGCCCTGGTTCTTACCAAGGTCGATCTCCTCCCCTATGTGGATTTCGATACCGAAAAGGTGGCCGAGCTTGCCCGCAGGATCAATCCCGCCCTCAAGGTCTTTCCCCTTTCGGTTAAGACCGGGGAAGGGCTTTCCCCCTGGCTGGATTTCCTGCGGTCTCTGTTATGAAAAGTCTGCGCATTCTGGTGACGGGCAGGGTTCAGGGAGTGGGTTTCCGCCCTTTCCTGGCCCGCCTGGCTCAGAAATATAAGCTCTCGGGAGAAGCCCGGAACGTTCCCGAAGGGGTTGAGCTTTTAGTCTCCGGCACAGAGGAGAACCTTTCGGCTTTTCTGGATCGCCTTCGCCGGGAACGACCGCCCCTGGCTCGCATTACGCGGGTCTCAATCAGGGGTCTTTCCCGAACGTTTACCGATGGGTTTCATATTCTTGAGAGCCGTACGGGGCGTCCGGCCACTTACGTGCCTCCGGATATGGCCACCTGCAGGGCCTGTCTTGACGAGGTCTTTGAGCCCGGCAACCGGCGATTCGGATACCCTTTCACCAACTGCACGGATTGCGGGCCCCGCTACACGGTCATCGAGGAGCTTCCCTACGACCGGGCAAAGACCTCCATGCGGGAATTTCTCATGTGTCCTGACTGTCTGAGGGAATATGGCGATCTTCTCTCCAGACGTTTTCATGCCGAACCGAACGCCTGTCCGGTCTGCGGTCCCAGGCTCTGGGTAAGCACGCCCCGGAGAGAGAGGATTCCCGTAAAGGATCTCTGGCAATTCCTGGTGAGAACCTTAAGGGAGGGGGCCATCTGGGCCGTAAAAGGGCTCGGAGGGTTCCATCTGGTCTGCGATGCGGAAAGCGAAAGGACGGTGCGGCTTCTTCGCGAGCGAAAAAGGCGCCCTACGAAACCCCTGGCCGTAATGGTCCGGGATCTCGCGGTCGCCCGGCGGCTGGCCGAAATCTCGCCCCCGGAGGCCGAAGCTCTGCTTTCCCGAAGAGCCCCCATCGTTCTCTGTCGCAAAAGGAAACCCTTTCCCCTGGCGGAGGCCGTGGCCCCGGGGATAAACCTGGTGGGGATCATGTTGCCCTATACGCCCCTGCACCATCTTTTGCTCTCCGCCTGGCCGGGCCTGGCCCTGGTCATGACCAGCGGGAACCTTTCCGAGGAGCCTCTTTGTTTCGAAAATGAAGAAGCCCTGGAAAGACTCTCCGGGATAGCGGACTTTTTTCTTCTACACGATCGGCGGATCGTGAATCCAGTGGACGACTCCGTGGTGCGCTTTTCGGGAAAGACCCGGATTCTCATCCGTCGGGCCCGGGGCTGGGTTCCGGATCCCCTGCCCTTGCCCGAAGAGAAGGGCGGGCTTCTAGCGGTGGGGGCCCTCCTCAAGAACACCTTCGCCCTGAGCCGGGGGGCGGAGGCCTTCCTCAGCCCCCATCTGGGGGATCTTGAGTCCCTGAAGACCCTCAAACTCTGGCAAAGGACCCTCGAGCGCTACCGGCAACTTCTGGCCGTAGCCCCGGAGATCCTGGTCTCCGATCTCCACCCCGATTATCTTTCCACCCGGATCGCGGAGGAGATGTCCGGAACCCGTGGGCTTCCTCATCTTCGTCTCCAGCATCATGCGGCTCACGCTTACTCCGCCCTGGGGGGCCGGGCCGGCGGAAGGGCCCTGGCCCTGGTGCTTGACGGCGCGGGTCTCGGTGAGGACGGGACCATTCGGGGCGGCGAGATCCTTCTCCTTGAGGGTGAGAGGTTCCGCCGGGTGGGATGCCTTGAGCCCTTTCTTCTTCCCGGAGGCGAAGCCGCCGAGCGCGAGCCCTGGCGCGTGGCCCTGGCCCTGTTGAAAGACCTCTACGGCCGAGAGGCCGGAAAAAGGCTTGCGACCCTGGTGGAGGGCCTTTCGGAGGAAAGTGTCCGAGCCGTGAAGTGGCAGATCGAAAGAAAGATCAACACCCCCCGGACCACCAGTGCCGGAAGGCTCTTTGAGGCCGTAGCCGTGCTTCTGGGGCTGGGCTTTCGCAATCACTACGAGGGAGAGCTGGCCCTGAGGCTCGAGTGTCTGGCTTCCGGGGCCGGGGGAGAAAACCAGGAAGCCTACCCCGCGGGCTTTGATTCGGACTCAGGCCTTCTTTCCGGACGGGATCTCATCATAGCGGTGCTTGAGGACCTCAGAAGAGGTGTCCCCTATGAGCTCATAGCTCTCAGGTTCCATCTGGGATTTTCGAGAGCTCTGGTTGAGGCCTGTGCGGAGCTTTCCCGGAGGTTCGGGGTTAAAGAGGTCGCTCTTTCCGGAGGTTGTTTTCAAAACGCCCTTTTACTTGGAGCCACCCTGGAAAGTCTCAGGCAGAAGGGCCTTAAGCCCCTATTTTCCGAAGAGGTTCCGCCCAACGACGGTGGCCTTTCCTACGGCCAGGCCGTCTGGGCCTCACTCCATAATTTCTAGGAAATCACTTCCAGGGCCTCGGCCCAGAGGTCGTAGGTGAAACTGCGGATAAAACGCACCCGGACGAGGTCCCCGGGGCAGACCGGGATTCCCTTCACGATCACCGTGTGTCCGTCAACCTCCGGAGCCTGGAAACCGGCGTGGCCCACCGGCCGGCCCCGCGCGTCGTAGCCGGTGACGAGCACCAGATCTTCGCTTCCCACCCGGCGGCGAAGATTCTCCCGGGAGATCTCGCGCTGGAGGACCATCACCCGGTGGCGCCGCCTTACGGCCTCGCGGTGAGGCACCCGGGGGGAAAACCCCGCGGCCCGGGTACCTTCTTCGGGGTAGAACACAAAGGCCCCGAGATGGTCGAAACGGGCCTTTCTCAGAAACTCGAGCAAAGTGGAGAACTCCTCCTCGCCCTCCCCGGGAAAGCCCACGATGACCGAGGTGCGCAGACCGATCTCCGGGCGGGCCTCGCGAAGACGGTCTACGAGATCGAGGATCCCTCCGGCCCGGTAAGGTCGTCGCATGCGTCTCAGGATCTCGGGGTGGGCGTGCTGTACGGGAAGATCCGCGTAAGGGGCCAGGCGGGACTCCTCCGCAAAGAGCCCAAGAAGCTCCAGGGTTATCCCTTCAGGATAGAGATAGAGAAGGCGTAGCCTAAAGGATCCGGATACCTCCGAAAGGAGGCGCTTTATGAGCCTTGGAAGCGCTCTTTCCTTCCGGTCAAGGCCGTAAGCCGAGACGTCCTGTCCCACCAGAATGATCTCGCGTACTCCCTCCGAGACCAGCCGCCGGGCCTCCGCAAGAAGCTCCTCCTCGGGCCGACTTCGCAGAGGCCCCCTTATGCGCGGTATGGTGCAGAAGGAGCAGGCGTGGCGACACCCCTCGGTGACCTTGAGATAGGCGTAGAAGGGGCTTTCCGTTAGCACCCGCCCGGTGGTCTCCGGGCCCTGCGGGCAAAGCACCAGGAGCCGGGAGTCCTCGAAGAAGACCTCCGGGCGGCGGTAGGCCTCGATTCCGCAGAAAAGATCGGCCTCGGGAAAGGCTTCGAGGACTTCCTTTCCGTAGCGGGCCACGAGACACCCTATTACCGCCAGTCGCTGCCCCGGCCTTTTTCTTTCGGCCAGCTCAAGCACGGTGTCTATGGATTCCCTGACCGCCGGCCGAATGAAGGCGCAGGTGTTCACCAGAATGAGATCGGCCTCCTCCGGGGAGAGAACGATCTCGGCTCCGTGTTCGACCAGCCGGGCCAGGAGTTTTTCGGTGTCCGTGCGATTTTTGGGGCAACCCAGGCTTACGGCGTAGACCTTCAAGAGACGGCGGCCTCCTTCACCTCCCGCACCCGATTGCCCTCCTCCACGTAGACCAGTCGGACCCGAAAATCGGAAAGTTTATCCTGGGGCACCCAGGCGTAGGCCACGATGATGACCTCGTCCTCCACCTCTCCGAGACGGGCGGCGGCGCCATTAAGGATTACCTCACCGGTGCCCGGCCGTCCTTCGATCACATAGGTCTCAAAGCGGGCGCCGTTGGCCAGATTGTAAACCCAGACCGCCTCAAAGGGGGAGAGTCCGGCGGCGGTCATCAGCTCCGGATCCAGGGTGAGGCTTCCCTCATAATGAAGTTCCTTGCCGGTGATCCTGACCCGATGGAGCTTGCTTTTTAGAAACTTACGGTACATGGTCTACCCCTCAGGGCGAAGGATGGTGTTGTCTATGAGACGGGCCCGGCCCACGAAGACCGCGAGTGCAAGCAGGGTGGGGCCGTCGAGGTAATTTTTTTCCTCAAGGGTTTCCGGGTCGCGAAATTCCACGTAATCGACACGGGTGTGAGGGTGGGAGTGGATGAATTCTTCAATCTCCCGTCTCAGGGGTTCGACCTGGAGGACTCCTTCGGCCACCCTTTTGCGGGCCAGCTCCAGCGCCCGATAAAGGGAGAGGGCGGAGGCCCTTTCTTCCGGGCTGAGGTAGACGTTTCGGGAGCTCATGGCCAGGCCGTCCGGCTCACGCACCGTGGGGTGCGGCACGATCTCAAGATCCAGATTGAGATCCCGTACCAGGCGTTCGATGACCTTGAGTTGCTGGTAATCCTTCTCACCGAAGACGGCCAGATGCGGTTTTACAATATTAAAGAGCTTGAGGACCACCGTGGCCACTCCGCGAAAGTGCCCCGGGCGCCGGGCTCCGCAAAGAGGTCTGGAAAGTTCTGTAACCTCTACGTAAGTCTGGAACCCCTCGGGATACATTTCCTCCACCGGGGGCACAAAGAGGATGTCTACCCCTTCGGCTTCCGCAAGCCGCCGGTCGCGCTCGAGATCCCGGGGATAGCGCTCGTAGTCCTCCTGCGGACCGAACTGGATGGGATTCACGAAGATGGAGACCACCACCACGTCTGCCAGTTCGCGGGCTCTGCGCATGAGGGCCAGATGCCCCTCGTGGAAATACCCCATGGTGGGCACAAACCCCAGACGTTTTTGCGCCCGACGGATTTCATCCGCCCGGACCTGCATCCGGCGTACGCTTTCTATGATCTCCATCCGTAAAAATCCAGCCCTTCCGATTTTCCTGTATCAAGTTTAATACTCTTCGGGGAAGCTCATCAAGGACGAAGGCCTGGAGCCCGGAATAGCCCCCGGG
>JALWCD010000118.1 GCA_027036915.1 Thermodesulfatator sp.
GTGGAGACCCTCTCCTCCGTGCGCTTCTGCGCCTCCTCAAGTCGCTCCTGCCTCTCCGTGAGTCTGCGAAGGGCCTCTTCGGTTCGCTTTTGAGCCTCAGAGAGAGCCTTAAGCTCCTCCTCCGTGCGCCTCTGCGCCTCCGCAAGTTCAGCCACCTTCTGAGTCAATTCCTGAACGGCCTTCTTCAGCTCCTCAAACTCCAGCCGGGATACATAAAGCTCCTCAAGCCGGGCATTCTGCTTCTCCATCTCCTCAAGAATATCGAAAAGAACCTCCCGCAAAGAAGGTTCCACTCTTTCTATCTTCCGAATGAGCTGCACCAGGGTCATTCTGGCTCCCTCCTTAGGCTCGCTCCAACGAAAAGGTGTATTCTTTAAATTCTATTCTCCTCTTGGAAGAAAGCAAGATCGGAAATTTAAAAATTTCGCAAAAAATTGAGGTGAAAGGACCAAAGCGTGAAAGAAGGTCATCACCTCCAGAAAGCGCCCGAAGGCCCCGAGGTTTCGCCCCGGGGCCTCGGCCTGGATTTCGTCTTTGTATTAGGGAACCTCTCCTCCCCCTCTGCGTGAGGCAAAAAGTAAAGGGGGGAGGGGATTGAATTCTTGTCAAATTTAATACCTCTTTATATAAGAGGTGAAAGTCTCGTAAAATTAGATTCCCCTTATAAAGAGGAAGTCAGGAGGGAGCAAAAATGGCCCAAAGAGAACACTGGGGGTCCCGTATCGGGCTTATTCTGGCCATGGCCGGAAACGCCGTGGGCCTGGGGAACTTCTTACGCTTCCCCACTCAGGCGGCCCAGAACGGCGGGGGCGTTTTTATGATCCCCTATATGATCTCGCTCCTTCTGATCGCCATCCCCTTAATGTGGGTGGAGTGGGGCATAGGGCGGTACGGAGGGGTGCGCGGCCACGGCACCACCCCGGCCATCTTCGGACTCCTCTGGAAAAATCCCCTGGCCCGATACATAGGAGTTCTGGGGCTTTTCGTCCCTTTCGTGGTGTCCTGCTATTACGTCTACATCGAGTCCTGGACGCTGGGTTACGCTATCTTCGCCCTATTTGGTAAGCTCCCGCGGGTGGCCGCGGAAGCCGCCGGATCCTCAGAGGCCTATCTCAAACCCTTCAAAGATTTTCTCCTGCAATATACCGGAATGGGAGGCGAAACCTTTTATTCTCCCTCGACGGCGGCTTACATGTTTTTCCTGGCCACCATCCTCCTCAATTACCTCATCCTGGTGCGAGGAATCTCCGGTGGCATCGAAAAGTTTGCCAAAGTGGCCATGCCCGTCCTCTTCGGACTGGCCCTCATCCTCATGATGCGGGTTATCACCCTTGAGACGCCTTATGGCTCAGCGGTCCAGGGCCTGAATTTTCTGTGGGAACCCAAATGGCACGAACTCGGCAACCCTAGGGTCTGGCTGGCAGCCGCGGGCCAGGTTTTCTTCACCCTCAGTCTTGGCTTCGGAGCGATCATTACCTACGCTTCTTATCTCAAGCGCAACGACGATCTGACCCTTTCGGCCCTTACCGCCTCTTCCCTTAACGAATTTGCGGAAATCGTCCTGGGAGGGTCCATCGCCATCCCGGCTGCAGCGGCCTTCTTCGGAGTGGCGGCCGCTCAGATGATCGCCGCAAGCGGGGCCTTCAATCTGGCTTTTGTGAGTCTTCCGGCCATCTTTGCCAATCTTCCGGCAGGACATCTTCTGGGATTCTTCTGGTTCATACTCCTGTTCTTTGCGGGTATCACCTCTTCGGTGGCTATCACCCAGCCGGTAATCGCCTTCCTGGAAGACGAGTTCAAGCTGAGCCGCAAAAAAGCCGTCACCCTCACCATGGTGATCCTTTTCGCTCTGGCCCATCTGCCCATCCTCTTACCCAAAGCCCTGGATGAAATGGACTTCTGGGCCGGCACCTTTCTGGTGGTGGTCTTTGCCTTTTGCGAAGTGGTGATCTTTTTCTGGGTCTTCAACCCCTCGGCCGCCTGGCGAGAAATAAACCGGGGGGGATTCATAAAATTGCCTCGTATTTTCTTTTTCATCATGCGTTACGTGACTCCCTCTTTTCTGGCCCTTATCATGGGGTGGTGGTTCTTCCAGGAATTGCCGGCCTACCTCCGGGAAACATCGTATACCATTTGGATTACACGCGGTATCCTGGTGGCCATCTTTATAGCTTTATGTATTCTGGTTTACCTTTCCAGCAGAAAGGAGAAGGCCCATGAAAGGTAGCGCTCTTCTTTTCATGTTGATTTCCTGGAACATTGTTGTCAGTCTCTGCACCTTCTGTTTCACTAGGATGTTTACGAGCAGTGATTCGACGGAAAAAAGAACCCGAAGGCGGAAATAAGCTCTTTGCCCCGGAGCCACCGCTTGCCGAAAGGCTAAGACCCCGAAATTTTTCGGAATTTCTGGGGCAGGAACACCTTCTAGGGCCGGGCCGACTCCTCGAACGTATCATCTCCCGGAAAAAGCTTCCTTCTCTCATCCTCTGGGGGCCTCCGGGTTGCGGAAAGACCACCCTGGCCCGGCTCCTGGCCCGGGAGGTCGGGGCCAGACTCGTCACCCTTTCGGCGGTGGATTCCGGGGTCAGGGACCTGCGACGGGTGGTGGAAGAGGCCCGGAGGGCCTCGGCCCTGGGGCGGAAAACCGTCCTTTTCATCGATGAGATCCATCGTTTTAATAAAGCTCAGCAGGACTTCCTTTTACCTTACGTGGAAGACGGGACCGTAACCCTCATCGGCGCCACCACGGAAAACCCTTCTTTTTCGGTCATCGCTCCGCTCCTTTCCCGGTGCAAGGTCGTGGTCCTTAGACCTTTGAGTCCGGAGGACCTATGTCGCCTGCTTGAAAAAGCCTTGAAAGATCCCGAGAGGGGCTACGGCCAGGAGAAAATAGAGGTCGAGTCGGAAGTTCTCAATCTCCTTGCGCAGGCCTCCGAAGGAGACGCCCGGGTGGCCCTGAACCTGCTTGAGACCCTGATCGAAAGCACTC
>JALWCD010000119.1 GCA_027036915.1 Thermodesulfatator sp.
CGGCGATATCATCGGGGTGGAAGGACCGCTTTTCCGCACCAGGACCGGGGAGCTTACGGTGCTCGCCAAAGATATCCGCCTGGTGACCAAGGCCTTCCGGCCCCTTCCCGAGAAATTTCACGGCCTGCGGGACACGGAGCTCCGCTACCGCATGCGCTACGTGGACCTCATCATGAACCCGCGGGTGCGCGAGATCTTCCGCACCCGAACCCGCATCATCCAGTATCTGCGGGACTACTTCGTCTCAAACGGTTTCCTTGAGGTGGAGACCCCCATGATGCAACCCATCCCCGGAGGGGCCACGGCCCGACCCTTCAAGACCCACCACCACGCCTTGGACATGGAGCTCTACCTCCGGATCGCCCCGGAGCTTTATCTGAAAAGGCTTCTTGTGGGCGGATTCGAACGGGTTTTTGAGCTCAACCGCAACTTCCGGAACGAGGGGATCTCCACCCAGCACAACCCGGAGTTCACCATGCTAGAGTTCTACGAGGCTTACGCCACCCATGAGGACCTCATGCGGCGGACGGAGGAGATCTTTTCCGGGCTGGCCCGGGAGCTCACCGGAGACACCAGGATCACCTACCAGGGCCAGACCATAGACTTCACCCCACCCTGGCCCCAGATTCCCTTCAGGCAGGCCCTCATCGAAATCGGCGGGGTGCCGGAGGAAGTCCTTGAGTCCAAGGAAAAAATCCTCGCGTTCGCCGACGAGCGGGGCATCAAGGTGGACCCCCGGGAGCCGGTGCGGGAGAAGCTCTGGGCCAAGCTCTTTGACGCCCTGGTGGAGCCCAGGCTCATCCAGCCCACCTTTATCACCGAATTCCCGGTGGAGATCTCCCCTCTGGCCCGCCGCAACGACCGGAATCCCTCCATCACCGACCGCTTCGAGCTCATCGTGGCCGGCCGCGAGGTGGCCAACGCCTTTTCCGAACTGAACGACCCCCGCGACCAGCGGGCCCGCTTCGAGGAGCAGATCCGAAAACGCCTGGCCGACGACCCCGAGATCCATCCGGAGATAGACGAGGACTTCATCCGGGCGCTCGAGTACGGGATGCCGCCGGCGGCCGGAGAGGGCATCGGTATAGACCGGGTGGTCATGCTCTTTACGGATTCGCCCTCCATAAGGGAGGTCATCCTCTTCCCCCACCTTCGCCCGGAGGCCTGATGGGGCTCGGTTTCGAGTGGTTCGTGGCCCGGCGGTATGTCTTTTCGCGGAAACGAAACCGGCTAACCGGCGTCATCGCCAACATTTCCATGGCCGGGATCGCCATCGGGGTGGCGGCTCTCATCGTGGTCATCGCCGTCATGACCGGTTTCCAGGACATCCTCAAGGAAAAGATCCTCTCCGCGAACCCTCACGTGGTGGTGGAACGCCTGGGAGGCCCCTTCGTGGAATTCTCCCGGGTGAAGGACCGGATCGAGAAGATGGCCCGAAAGGAGGGTTTCTCCCTGGAGGCCATCTATCCCTTCGTCTCCCGGCAGGGTTTGATGATCTCCCCGGCCGGGGAGGCCGGGGTCGTCCTCAAGGGGCTGCCCTTTGAGAAGGTCCGGGAGATGAGGGCCCTGCGCATGGTCTCCGGAGGCCTCGGGCCGGAGGGGGAGACCTCCCCGGTGCTTCTTGGCAAGAGACTGGCCGAACGACTCGGGGTTTCCGTGGGCGACCGGGTGCGGTTCCTCCTGCCCCGGGGCCGGGTCACCCCTCTGGGACTCATGCCCCGTTTCACCACCCTCAGGGTGGTGGGCATCTTCGAGACCGGGCTTTACGATTTCGATCTCTCCCTGGCCCTGGTGCCCCTTCCCGTGGCCCAGAAGATCGCAGGGCTCGGGGCGGGCGTGACCGGGCTGGAGATCAAGCTTCGCGATCCTTTCAGGGCCCACGATCTGGCCCGCAGGCTCTCCACGGCCCTGGGCTATCCTTACTACGTGGTGGACTGGCAGACCCTGAATCGCAGCCTTTTTTCCGCCCTGAAACTGGAGAAGACCGGCATGTTCGTGGTGCTGACCCTGATCGTGGTGGTGGCGGCCTTCAACATCGTGGCGGCCCTGGTCATGCTGGTTTCGGAAAAGCGTCCGGATATCGCGCTTCTCAAGGTTCTGGGGGCTACGGAAAGAATCATCCTGCGCGTCTTCCTTCTTTCCGGGATCCTTCTGGGAGGGATCGGCACCGGCCTGGGGCTCGGCCTGGGCCTGGCCCTCTGCGCCTTTCTGTCTCGCTACCCGGTTATAAAGCTCCCCAGCGACGTCTATCCCGTGGACTATCTCCCGGTAAGGGTGGAGGCCTGGGACGTGACCATTATCGTGGTCTCCGCTCTCGTGCTCACCCTGCTGGCCGCCCTCTTTCCGGCCCGCCAGGCCGCCAAACTCCCCCCGGCGGAGGTCCTGCGACATGGCTAGGGTGCCGGCCATCGAGGTCCGGGGGCTGCGCAAGGTCTTTCCTCACCCCGAGGGAGAAATCGAAATCCTTAAGGGAATCGAACTTACGGTCTGGCCGGGAGAGAAGGTGGCCATTGTGGGACCCTCGGGGGTGGGCAAAACCACCCTCCTTCAGCTTCTGGGGGGCCTCGATCGGCCCACCGAGGGTCGCATCCTGCACTTCGGGGAAAACATCCTGGATCTTTCGGACGAAGCCCTTTCGGCCTATCGCAACCGGCATCTGGGCTTCGTCTTCCAGTTCCACTACCTCCTTCCGGAGTTCGACACCCTGGAAAACGTCATGCTGCCGGGCCTTCTGGCCGGACTTCCCCGGGGCGAGATCCGCCAGCGGGCCCGGGAACTGCTTTCCCGTCTGGGCCTTTCCGGGCGTCTGCATCATCGCATAAACGACCTCTCAGGAGGGGAGAGACAACGGGCGGCCATGGCCCGGGCCCTTCTTCTCAGACCACGGTTGGTCCTGGCGGACGAACCCACCGGCAACCTGGATGCGGAAAGCGCCCGGGAAGTGACCGAGATCCTTTTGCAATTGAACCGGAAATATGATACTACCC
>JALWCD010000120.1:0-359 GCA_027036915.1 Thermodesulfatator sp.
GGCGGCGCCCGCCATGTTCAGGGGCGAGGGGGGCATCACCCGTATCCCGTCCCGGGCCGCGGTGGCCGAGGCGGTGAAACTCGTAAAACGCGGGCGCGGAAAATGGGTGGTTTCCTTCGTGAATGCGGTCCTGCGAAAGATCGCCGAGGTCCGTGAAAGGCCGCCCGAGCCTCCCCGGGAGATGAACCCCGTGGCCTATCTTTCGGTTAGATATTCCTATCCGGAGTGGATGGTTGAGCGCTGGCTTTCCCGTTTCGGGGAAGAGGAAACCGAGAGGCTCCTTTCCGCAGGCAATGAAAAACCCCCTCTGGTGGTACGGGTGAACACCCTCCGGGTTACCCGCAACCAGCTTCTCCTTT
>JALWCD010000120.1:369-2982 GCA_027036915.1 Thermodesulfatator sp.
CTGTCGTTTCAGTCTGGACGGGCTCGTTCTTCGCGGTTTTCGGGGCCGGATCACGGATTTGCGGGCCTTCCGCGCCGGCTGGCTCCAGGTGCAGGATGAAGCCAGCCAGCTGGTCTCCTACCTGGTTTCTCCGCGCCCCGGGGAAAGGATCCTTGACGCCTGCGCCGGCGTGGGCGGAAAGACCACCCATCTGGCTCAGCTTATGCGTAACACCGGTCGTATTTATGCCTATGACCTTTATGAATGGCGACTTCAAAGGCTCCGTGAAAACGCCGAGCGTCTGGGGATCACCAACGTGGAGACCATTACCGCGGAGGTCACCGAAGCCGTAAAGGCCCTGGGAGGCCGTTTTTTCGACCGTATCCTGATCGACGCTCCCTGCACCGGAACCGGAGTCATCAGGCGGCACCCGGATATCAAATGGGCCCGAAAGCCCGAGGATCTCACGAAGGTCCCGGAAAAACAGCTGGCCCTCCTTTGCGGACTTGCCGAGACCTTAAAGCCCGGCGGGATCATGGTCTATGCCACCTGTAGCCTTGAGCCCGAAGAAAACGAGGCGGTGGTGGAGAGATTCCTGGCGGAACACCCGGAATTTGAGATCGAGGATCCGCGGAAGGTGCTTCCCGATCCCGCCCGGGAGCTTACGGACGAAAACGGATTCCTTCACACCTATCCCCACCGCCATGGTCTGGACGGCTTTTTCGGAGTAAGATTGAGAAAAATTCGCACGAGGTGAAGCCATGGCCATAACCGAACTCCGGGGCATGGATCGTATCATTGTACCCATCAAGCTTGAGCCGGGCACGAAGTTTGTCTTTCAGTGCGGGCCGGGGGTACCCTGTTTCAAGCTCTGCTGTTCCGCCCTCTACCTTCCCCTTACCCCTTACGACATCCTGCGTTTAAGGGACCACTTCGGGCTCACCACCGACGAGTTTCTCCTCCAATATACCGAACCCTTCATCCTGCCTCGTTCGGGGTTGCCGGTGGCCCGTCTCAAGATGCGGGATGATGAGGAGAAAACCTGTCCTTTTCTCGGCGAAGAGGGGTGTACGGTCTATCCCGTACGGCCGCTGGCCTGCCGCTATTATCCCCTGGGGCTCGGAATCTTTCGGAATCGCGATGAGGGCCGGAACGAGGACTTTTACTATCTGGTCAAGGAGGGCTTCTGTCAGGGGCTGGATTCCGGGCCGGAGATCACCGTGGATGAATACCGCAAAAGCCAGGGCATTCCGGAAACCGAGGAGCCCGTTAAGGAATGGGCCGAGATCGTGATGAAAAAGGAATCTCTGGGCCCCATCGAGGTCCCGGAAAAGAGTCTTCAGCTTTTCTTCATGGTGAGCACCAATCCGGAAAGGTTCCGGCGGTTCGTGTTCGAAAGCAAGTTCCTGGAGATATTTGAGGTGGACGAGGAAACCCTTTCCCGTATTCGGGAGGACGATCTGGCCCTGCTCCAATTCGGCTTCCGCTGGTTGAAAAGCGTACTCTTCGGTGAGGATCTGGTCAAACGCCGCAAGGAGGTGCCCGAGCACAAGAAGATGAAACCCTTTTAGGGGACTTGCAACCCGGCCAAAAGGTGGTAATTAGTTAGTGATCGATGCCGGGGTAGCTCAGTCGGTAGAGCAGCGGACTGAAAATCCGCGTGTCCCTGGTTCGATTCCGGGCCCCGGCACCTTGATTTTCAAGGGTTTCAGGAGATCACCCCTTCAGGCAAGATCAGTTTTCCCCACCTATTCCCCACCTGAGAGCGCAAGGCTTTTGTGTGTCAGTGGGGAAAGTAAATTCCTTCCATGGTGGGGCCGCCGGGATTTGAACCCGGATCAACCGCTTATAAGGCGGCCGCTCTAACCCGGTGCCTGTCAAGTTTTTGTGTCTGGGAATTGAGTAGAGCTACCATGCCGAAGCCCTGGCTGTTGCGGTCGCCGAGACCGGCGTTATAGGCCAGAGTAAAATATGGTTCGGGGAGGTAAAGCTCAAAGATTCCATCCCAGCCTTTGATGACCGTTCCCTCCTTCCCGAGGTGCGTCCTGAACCGGATGATAACCTCTTTTTTGAGGGAGATGGGCTTTAGGTAAGCCTCCTTTAGGCCGGGATCTTTGAAATTCTCTCCGTAGAAGGCCAGGGCCTTGCGCCGGAGATTGGCAAGGATCAATTCGGAAAACTCCGGCTCCTCGGGATGGTAGTAGCGGGTAAGTCTTCCGAAGGTCCGGTGGACGGTAATGGGAGAGAGGGTTCGTATCCTCACCGGCCCGCAAACCTCGGGGGCCATCTCCACCTCAAGGGCCGAAAGGTGGCAGGTCGTCTCCCCCAGTCTTATTTCCCGGCGCTTAACCAGATGCGAGACCAGGGATTCGAGGAGTCTCACCTCCATGGCCCCAATCCAGAGATAGATCGGGGCTTTCAAGGCCAGCTCGCGCCTTTCAGGGAAATATTGCGGCCGGCGGGAGATGAGACGAGAGAAGGTAAAGAGTTTGAAACGGCGCTTACCGTAAAGGAAACCCTCCTCGTGGAATGTAGTCTTTCAGAAAAAAAGAGAAAAGGTTTCACGGAAGTTGATCTCAGCTCAGGTGATTTGCAGTGCCGGTTCGGAGGGGCATGGATGTCTTCGCAGGATAA
>JALWCD010000121.1 GCA_027036915.1 Thermodesulfatator sp.
ATGGCCTCCTTCAGGGCCTCCGGGGAGAGCCCGATCTTTTCCTCCACGGTGAGGCCGGCTTTTTTCAGGATCTCAAGCCCCTCTGGCAGAAGAGGATCGGTTACCAAGACCTTCATGCGTAAACCTCCTTTCCCTTCTCCCTGATGACCTCCAGAGCGCGGGCTACCCCCTTTCCCATTTTAACGGGATACCCCATCTCCGAAAGCCCCACTTCCAGAGCCGAGAGGGCCAGCACCACCTCCAGCGGACTCTGGTGTCCCATATGGGTGATTCGAACCACCCGGCCTTTAAGTTTGCCCTGCCCTCCGGCCAGGATAATGCCGTAACGTTCCCGCAAAAGTCGGGTGAGTTTCCCTCCTTCCACTTCCGGAGGGAGCTTGATCACGGTGAGGGCCTCACAGGGGACCTCGGCCAGAAGCTCAAGCCCCAAAGCCCTCACCCCCTCTCGACAGGCCTCGGAGACCAGAGCGTAATGGGCAAAAAGTCTTTCGAGGCCGATTTCTCTGATCATCCTTAAGGCTTCCTGCAGGGAGAGCAGAAGCGAAACCGCAGGGGTATAGGCTGTGGTTTCCTTCTGGTAGGCCCGCCATTCCCGTCGGAGATCGAAATAGTAACGGGGCTGAGAAGCCTTTTCCACCCGCGACCAGGCCCGTTCCGAAAGGGCCAGGAAGGAGAGCCCCGGGGGCAGGGCCAGGCTCTTCTGGGAGCCGGCCACCATCACGTCTATGCCCCACTCGTCCATGGGCAGGGGATAGACCCCCAGGGCCGAAATGGCGTCCACCACCAGAAGAACGTCTCGCTGGCGGGCAATCTCGGCCAGTTCCTTCACCGGATGTTTGACCCCGGTGGAGGTTTCGTGGGCCTGAACCAGCAGGCCCTGAATGTCCGGCTCGGCCGCCAGGCGATCTTCGACCTCCTCGGGTCGAACGGCCTTTCCCCAGGCGACATCCAGAAAGACCGGAACCAGCCCGTAGGTCTCCGCGATCTCTCCCCAGCGTTCTCCGAATTTACCTCCACGCACCACCAGTACCTTTTCGCCCGGCGAAAAAAGATTGGCCACCGCGGCCTCCATGGCCCCGGTACCCGAGGAGGCAAAAAAGAAGACCGGCCGTGTGGTCTGAAAGAGGTAACGGAGGTTTTCCCGGATCTCGGACAGAACGGCGGAAAACTCCGGCAGGCGATGATGAGGCGTGGGTTTGGCTCCGGCCAGAAGCACCTGAGGGGACACCGGAACCGGTCCGGGAGTGAAAAGATGCCATTTCCTGAACATCCGAGCGCCTCCCAAAGATTTTGAGAGCCTAATTTAATCCGGTTTTCTCAAATAGCTACCCCGTTTTCCCTACTTTACACTCTCTGACGAAAATGTTATCCCAAGAAAAAATAAGGGAGGCTCCGGACCATGTTCAGGAATCTTTTAAAGCATAGCTTCATTTTCTTATTGTGCCTGGCCGCTCTGGGCTGGGCCTGTCCTCCGGCTGAAAAGGTCCAGAAGATTCTTACCCGGATTTCCAGACCGGATCTTAAGGTCCTGGCGGTCAGCCCGGCCCCGGTAAAAGGTTTATGTGAGGTCGTTATCGAGCAGGGAAACCGGAAAGGTCTTACTTACATCGATGAAGAAGGAAACTATCTTATCGCCGGACGCATCGTAGAGATCAAAAACCGCCGAGATCTAACCGGTGAGAAGATCGCGGAACTGAACCGGGTAAAACTCTCACCCTCGCAGTTAAAGCAGCTCCGCAAGTACGTGGCCTTTTCTGCGGGGCAGGGCCCTGAAATCTTCCTTATCACGGATCCCGATTGTCCGTTTTGCAAAAAGGCCGAAAAGATTCTCTGGGATCTGATCCGGGAAAATAAAATCCGGGTCAATGTGGTTTTCTTCCCTCTGGAACAGCTTCATCCCCAGGCCAAGAGAAAAGCCATTTCCATGATCTGCGAGAAAAAGGGTTTTGAGGCTCTTCTCTATCCTTACAACGGCACCCAAACCTGCCCGGAGGGGCAGAAAAAAGTGGAAGAGGGCATGGAATTCGTAAAGACCCTGGGTGTACGGGGGACTCCCACTTATGTGCTACCTTCGGGGTTGACCCACTCGGGGGTTCTTTCCAGAGAAAAACTCCTGAGTTTGCTCCAGAATGCCTCTTAAAGCCGAAGAGAAAGTATACCTTTTACGGCTGGCCCGTAAGACCCTGGAGGCCGCCTTTAAAAGGGAGAGGCTTGAGGAAATCGAGCCCCCCTTTCCGGCTCTCAGGAAACCCGGGGGCGCTTTTGTGACCCTGCACAAGTCCGGAGAATTGCGCGGCTGTATAGGGACCTTTCAGGCCGAAAAACCCCTGTATCTGACGGTTCAGGAGATGGCCCTGGCCGCGGCCTTTCATGACCCCCGTTTTCCCCCGCTCTCACCCCAGGAACTGCCGGAGGTAGAGATCGAAATCTCGGTCCTTTCCCCTCTGGTTAAGGGCCGGCCGGAGGAGGTGGAGGTGGGGCGCCATGGGGTGTATCTGGTAAAGGGGGCCTTCCGGGGTGTGTTACTCCCTCAGGTGGCCACCGAACAGGGATGGGACCGCGAGACCTTTTTAGACCATGTGTGTCTTAAGGCCGGACTTCCTCCGGGCTGCTGGCAGGATCCCGAAACCGAAATCTATCTCTTTACCGCCGAAGTCTTTAGCGAAAAAGACTTCGGACTTGTCCCGCAAGAAAAATTTTTATAGGATAGCGCCATGAAACGCTATTTCTACCTCATCCTCCTTTCCGGTGAGGATTGTACCAGAGAGATCAAAATTCCATCGGCCTACCTCAAGATAGCCTTCTTAGCCCTGACGTTACTGGTGGTCTTAAGTCTTTCGGGGCTCTTTTTTCTGGGTACCACCTATAAACTCAAAAAAGAACTTGCCCATCTTCAAAAAAGGCTGGCTTGTCTCGAAAACGAAAATCTAGAACTTCGGAACCAGGTGGCCGCTTTAAAGC
>JALWCD010000122.1 GCA_027036915.1 Thermodesulfatator sp.
GAGGAGCTCCTTGTGCCCGCTTGTTTCATCAAGTGCGGCGTTTCCCTCGAGAAGGCCCTCTGGGCAGAGGAGTAGCGCCGGGCTCTGGAGCATGATCGCCACCGTGTGGCGGCCTGTAAGGCCGTCAATACCTTTTGTCCGGGTGATGTCCCGAACGGTCCCGTTTTCCAGAATAACGGTCCTTGCCGTGGCCTTGGTCTTGCCGATCCCGAGGATGCCCAGTTCAAGAAGGTTTGCTAACTGGTTCAGGACCTCAAGGCGCACCCCTTCATCTTCGATCCTTTCCGCATCCACCCAGGTAAGCCACGAGCGGCCGTCGGGCACGATCATCTCGTAGGCAAAGAGCTTCTCCTCCTCGCTGCGGCGCATTTCCGGGTCTATGGCCGTTCTCACCCTGAGCTCGCGCCTTAGGGCAGGCCAGCCGAAGCGTACCTTGACATCGCTCTCGTCCTTCCAGTCCACGCTGAACCCGGGGGCCTTGCCGTCTATCAGGCAGGGGCCCCCGAGGAGGGCGGCATCGTAGAACGCGCTTCCTGCCTTTACCAGGGAAAGTGGAGGGATTACAGGGCGCGTGAAGCAGTCCCTGGCGGGAAAGGCGTGGAGCACCCGGATACCGGAGAGATTGCCCCAGAGTTCGTGGAAGGGCGAGTCTTTTTCCCGGGCGCCTATCTGCCCGAGCATCCGGGAGACGGCCCCGATAATGACGTTTCCTGGTATGATCTCCTCGGACACGAATAGGTTGTTTTCCCTCGTAGGCCGCCTCGCTATGCAGAAGGGCTCTTCTGGTATGATCTCAAGCCCGAACCCGCTCTTTTCTACCCGGGGGCGGGTCTTTTCCAACGGGCACGGCCGGTACCGGGCCTGCCCCACCTCCACGTCCTTCACCCGGCCGAAGCCCACGGAGGCGAAGGCGCCCAGCTGGTCTATCCAGGCCATGCCGGAGCGGATGTGTTCCCGGGTGAGCTCCGCCTGGTCCTTGTTGCCGGCAAGAAAGGTGACCTTTCCGCCAAAGGGCACGGTCTCTCCCGGTTCAAAGGGGCTTTCGATCACCAGTATGGCGCCCCTTTTCACCGCGCCGGCAAGCTCGTCCATCTCTATGCGGTAGCGCGCCCCTGTCCCGGCCCCGGGGTGCTGACACACGAAGTCCGAAAGGTGAAGGAGCTTGGGGAGGGGATTGAATTCATCCTCATCAACCTGGCCGGAAGCCTCTCCCAAGAGCTCATTGATCCCGCGCTTGTCCGGCACGAGTTCCGGACTCCTCCCCTTGAGGACACTGTGGAGTTCCTCCCAGGCCTCTCTCAGCTTGCCCGCGACGTGGGTTCCCGCAACGTAGAACCTGCCCGCCGAATCCCTTGCCATCACCGCGTCGATTCCGTAGGAACCGGGCACGGTGGACTGCGTGATAAAGGGCCCTTCCACGTGGATCGTTACCGGAATATCCACCCTATACATGGCTGGCTCCCTCCCCCTGCGGCATTACCAGGTAGTCCCAGAGCTCCAGGAGGTGAAGCCACGTGCCGTGTCCCTCGCTGAAGCAGGCCTTGAGGCACTCAAGGCAGTCCCTTGCCCCGGGATCGAGCTCGGCCTCAAGGGCCTCGATGCGCCTTGCCGCCTCCTTCGGGTCTGAATAGAGGCACCGGACCGCGCGGTAGAGCGCGCGTTTTGGAACCCGATCCCTTACCTCCCGGAAGTATTTCCCTATGTCCAGCATCTTTTCGCCTTCTATGAGCATCTCCTCCTCCCTTACCACGGAGGGGCGCCGCCGGTTCCTCAGGGCCCCGAGGTCCGGGCCGGCCATGTCGAAGGATTCCAAGACCTGGTAGGCGGCCATGTTTTTCTCCCTCGAGGTACTTTTTACGATCTCCGCCAACTGGTGGGCCAGTTCCTTTATCCGGTAGATGGGGGCCGTGTTGTGGCAAAAGACAAGGCCCGCGGCAAAGGTGAGGGGATTTCCCCTGAAGCTCCAGGGCTTGCCGTCGAGGCCCCCTTCCACCAGCCTGAAGAACTCCCCGAGGAGCCACCAGCCGCGCCAGGCAGGGGCGACCCAGATGAGCTCGTCCCCGCCCCAGAGAAGGGTCTCGAGGCGGATCTTTTCTATCGTGTCCCCGTTCCGGTATCCCGGGAAGGGATGATTCTCGTCCACGGTGATCCCGGCGATCCACGCGGGATCATTCCTGATCTTTTTAAGGAGGTAACAAAGGGCGCCGGCCTGGTACTCCTTCCGCAACTTCCTGTCGAATGCCATCTGGTCCGACGGCGTCTTGCAGTGTTCGCCCTGGAGCCTCCCGAAGTGGTTCCCGTCCAGGTAGATCACCGCCAGCTTGCCCTCGAGGTTGGGGCTCGGGTCCTCGTCGCCGCTGTATCTCTCCGCGAGCTCCTGGAAGTGGTGGGTGAAGAATGGCAGGCCCTTAAGTCCGGTTACATCCTCGTACCACTGGTCGCTCTTGCCCCGGAAGCCGTATTGGTAGCGGCTGTACGAGGAGTCGGACACGGCCCTTTTCCTGCCGTTGATCCGGTCTTTACTGCATTGTGCAGCAGGCCGCACGTAGTCGAGTTCGCACACCCGCCTTTTTGTCTCTTTCCCATCGTTTTCCACGGTGACAGGCTCGAATTTGACAGACGGAAGGGCAATGGTTGGCGAACACATCTGGCGCCAGCGCACAAGGGCTGCGAGCCTTTCCCTGTCCTCCTGGTAGGCCTCCTTTTTCCCTGCCTCTATGACCTCGACCATCACCGTGGCGTGTCGTGGCTCAAAGGGGACCTCCCCTCTTATATCTTTTGATGTCTCCCCTGATTTATCCTTGACCGTTATGGTCCAGGGCTCGGAATAACTTTCCTTTAGCCTATCCCGTATGTGACCGGCAACCGCTGCCGGGATAAGGTCTTGACCTGGATCGCAAGGCTCGAAGCTGTAGAGGCCCCAAGAGGCGCCACAGGAAACGGC
>JALWCD010000123.1 GCA_027036915.1 Thermodesulfatator sp.
CAAGAGTGTTCTTTGTTGCCCTTTTTTTTTATATTTTTTTTGTTATTATTAAATAAAAGTTCTATGAAAACCCGGGAGGGACTGAAGATGTTCGACGATCTACTCAAACGTCTTCCGCTTTTCGGGCTTTTCCTGGTGCTTCCCCTAATAGTGTTGCTCCTCTGGGGAACCTTCTTCCTTGAACGGGTCTGGGAGGCCCGGGGGCTGGGTGAAGGCCTGGGGGCCGAGCTTGCGGGCATGGTGGTGGCCCTGATTCTAACGGGCGGGGCGGCCCTGGCCCTGGGGCGCTGGATGCAGGCCCGGCTTTCGGCCCTCGAGGAGGTGGTGCAAAACATAAAACAGCGCAACCTGGTGTGGGACGAAACGCTCCCCACCGAGGGCCGCAACGAACTCCTGATGCTCATGCGCTTCCTCAAGGACATCGTCTCCGATTACCACCGTTTCGTGGAACAGGTGCACGAGGGCATCTGCTCCCTGGCCAGTACCTCCAGGGAGATGGCCAACATCGTGGGGCAGAACACCGTTCAGGCCCGCGAGGCCTTTAAAAACGTGAAGGATCTTCTTTCCTTTACGGAGAATCTCAAGGCCCGGATCCTCGATATTTCCCAGTCTCTTGAGCAGCTTACCGAGGCTGTGAACGAGATCTCGGCCAACGCCACCGAGACCTCCCGGGATTCCGAGGAGGCCTACCAGAGGGTCCAGGAGGCCCACCAGGTGCTGGAGAGCCTCATCCGGGAGGTGGAGGGCATCCGGTCTTCCGCGGAGTCCATCCAGAAGATTGCGGAGCAGACCAATCTTCTGGCCCTGAACGCCACCATCGAGGCCGCCCGGGCCGGCGAGGCCGGACGGGGTTTCGCGGTGGTGGCCGGCGAGGTCAAGGAGCTTTCCCGAAACTCCGGGGAGCTGGCCTCCCGCATCGCGGACACGGTGCAGACCCTGGTGAACGTCTCCCTGGATATGCGGAAGAAGATGGACGCCCTGCTTGAGGCTATAGGCCGCACCCGGGAGCGGACCATGAGCGTGGCCTCCGCGGTGGAGGAACAGACCGCGGTCATCGGAGAACTTTCCGGTACGGTGCAGGATCTCTCAGGCGGTCTCGGCGATCTGGATCGCATCTCCGGCGAGATCCGCGAGCGCACCGAAAAATCGGAAAAGAACACCGAAGTCCTGGATTCGGAGGCCCGTGATCTGGCCGAGCTGGCCGAGGAGCTGCGCAACCTTGTAAGTCAGTATAAACTGGGGAAAGCCCTGAGCTGCTGAAGTCATGAAAGACCTAACTGCATGTGTTGAAAAAATCAAGATATTTTTTCCTTTTTCTTCCGAGGAGAAGGACTTTCTGGCCCGGATCCCAGAAGTCCTGCCTCTCCAGGAGATCTGGAACGAGGTCTATCGTTTCGCCCGCTCCACGGAGGAAGGCCGCAGGATCCTCGCGGGCTTCGACACCCCTGAATCCAGGGAAGACCTTGCAAAGAGGGGGCAGGCCTTCTTCCGGCAGGCCTTCAGAGAATTCGACCAGCCGTCGTTCATCGAGAAGGCCCGGGAGATAGCCCGCCTGCACCTTGAAAAAGGGGTCGAGCCCTCGCTTTTCATGGGGGCTCTGGAACACATGAAGACCCGCTTCTACAAGGAGGCTCAGGCCCGGCTTAAAACTCCCTGCTCCATGGCCGCCACCCTGAGCCGGTTTTTCGCCCTGCTGGCCACCCTTATCCTCCAGGAATATCATCGCCTACAGCAGGAGAGTCTCCGGAGGAGTGCGGAGGAGAACCGGCGCAAGGCCGGCTTCCTTGAGACCCTGCGGGAAATCAACCTCCTCATCTTCTACGAAAACACCTCGGAGAAGGCCCTTCTGGCCGAGGCCTGTCGCATCCTGGCTCAGAGAAGGGACCTTCCCCTGGTCTGGGGAGGACTACTGACCCCCGAAGGTCGCCTGCGGCCTCTGGCCGCCTTCCCGGAGGATCATCCCTATCTTCGGGAGCTGGATCTCTCCGTAGAGGATCTCCGGAGCAAGGGCGTGACCCCTTATCTGGAAAGGTTCTTCCAGGGCACACCGATTATCATCGACGACCTCAAGACGGATCCCCTTTACGGGTTCAGATGGGAGGTTCTTAAACGGTACGGATTGCGTTCCATTGCCGTCATCCCCCTTTTCCTGGACGAAAAGATCGCCGGGGCCCTCTTCCTTTACCACTCGGAACCGAACCACTTTCTTGCGGACGAGGTGCATCTTCTGGCCGAGGTGGGAAGGGATCTCAGCCTGGGGCTGAGATACATCCGTCAGGCCCGAAGACTCGAGGAGACCCTTTACAGGGACAACCTTACCGGCTTAAACAATGAACGCTATTTTCTTTCGGTTCTGCCGTCCATTCTTCTTTCGGCCCAGAAGGAGGGAAAACGCTGTGCGGTGATAAGAATAGACATCGTGGACTTCTCTCATATTAACGCGCACCTGGGCTACCAGGGGGGAGATCGTGTACTGAAGGAGACCGCGAGGCGTCTTCTCGAGGTCTTCGGCCCGACCGTCCTTCTGGCCCGCACCGGAGCCGACGAGTTCGCCGTGGCTTACGTCTTCGGCGAGCTGGACGAGCTTCACCGTAAGATCGAAAGGCTCGATCGTCGTCTGCGGGAAAGTTTTCTGGTAGACGGCGAACGACTCCGCGTGGCCTTCGGGATGGGCATAGCCCTCTATCCGGAAGACGCTCAGACCTCCGAGGAGCTTTACGAACGGGCCTCCATTGCCCTCAGGAGGGTCTATCGCCAGGCCGAAGGCGGCACGTCCTTTTACGTGCGTCCGGAACAGGGGGTCATCACCCGGCTCAAGCTGCTCGGAGAGATCGAAGAGGCCCTCAAACGGGGCGAGCTTCACCTTTACTTTCAGCCCCAGATTTCCCTTGAGACCCGCAGGCCCGTGGCCTTCGAGGGGCTTCTCCGATGGATTCATC
>JALWCD010000124.1 GCA_027036915.1 Thermodesulfatator sp.
AAATAGAGGTTCTTACCCGGCCAGAGATTCAGGGGCTGCGCGATTTCGGAAAGAAAGTCCGGGAATCCGGGTTCGGCCTGGAAGGTGTCTTCCTCGAAATGGAGTCTCGGGGCCGAGACGGCCTCCCCGGGCGGAAGCCCGAAGAAGGCCAGGTTGATCACCACCTGAAGGAGAGCCGAGCGGATTCGCTTGCTCCCGCCCGACCCCAGAACGAAACGTTTCCCCGAGAGCTCAAGGAGGCTCGGGGCCATCATGGAAGGCACCCGTCTGCCGGCCGGATAGGAGAAGAAGCCCCGGGGATGAAGATCCTCCTCCCCCAGGATGTTGTTGAGGACCAGTCCGGCCTCCGGGAAGACGAGACCGGCCCCCTCTCCGAAGGTCAGGGTTATTCCGCAGAGGTTCCCCTCCTCATCGGCCACGCTGAGATGGGTGGTCCCCGCGGAGGCTCCCCTAAGCCAGCGAAAGACCCCTTCGGGATGCATCAGGAGCTCGTTTCGGAGACCGGCCTGAAACCTAAGGGCCGCGGAAAGGGCCCGGAGATGGTTTTTCCCGAAATATTCTCCGCCTCCGAAACGTTCCTCAAAGAATTTGAGGGCCAGAACCACCAGGCTCCCTCCGAAGGAGGGCGGAGGATTGGTCAGAAATACCCCCCGGGAAAAACAGTATTTCAGGGGCCGTCGGCGATAAACGTGGTAAAAGGAGAGATCCTCTACGGTGAGAAGACCTCCGCGAGCCCGAACAAAATTTGCGAGTCTACGGGCCATCTCTCCCTGGTAGAGGTCCCGGACGGCCCGGGGAAACTCCTCCAGAAAGTCCGCCAGGGCCGGATTTCGGAGCCTGGTTCCCGGAACAGGGGGCTTTCCCCGGGGGTAGAAAAGTTTTTCCGCCTCCGGATCCCGACGGAAGATGGGCTCAAGGATCCCGAAACAGGTGGCCTGCAGCTCGTCGACCTCGAAACCTTCCCGGGCCAGACGCACGGCAGGCGCAACCACCTCGGACCAGGGAAGACGGCCCAGGTCCTCCTTGAGGGTCTTCAGTCCCAGGAGAGTCCCGGGCACGGCCACCGAGGCGGCCCCCACAAAAAAATCCTGGCTGGAGGAGGTGAAGTGCAGGGTCACCTTCTTGAAATCGGGCCGTTCAGGGAAGGCCTCCTGTCCCAGCCCCGGGACGTTCACGAAAAAATCGTAGATCAGGGGCTTGCGGCTCGGACCCCGGTAGGCCACGGCGTAACCGCCTCCGGCGAGCCCCGTGAGTCCGGATTCCGCCACCCCGGCCGCCAGAGCCGCGGCCACCGCGGCGTCGAAGGCGTTACCCCCGGCCCGGAGGACCTCCACCGCGGCGGAGGCCGTATAGACGTTCCCACAGGCCACCACCCCTCTCACGACCAGAACTCCCCCTGAAGGCTGGAGATGACATCCCGGAAATCCTGACTCTCAAGATAAAGATTTACCTGACGGTGCGCACTGGTGCCTTCCTCCGCCACCCTCTCCAGGGGCAGGACGTAGTGACGCTCCCCGGTCTCCTCAAAACCTCCGGCGCACCGGAAAAGAAACTCTCTAAAGATCTCCCGGAAGGTGTTGCGTCGGCCGGTTACGGGATCCACGAAGAAACCGGCCAGACCATGACGGGCGGCCTGCCACTTGTTGTAACGGAGAACCTCCATGGGAACCTCAGGAGGTTCCTCCCTCTCGGAGAGCACGGTTACAGCCCAGGCCCGGGCCAGGGCCGCCACCGCCAGAATTTCGGAGAATCGGCCCGGAAGATCGCAGACTCGAAGCTCGAGGGTCCCGAAAAGGGGATGCGGCCTCACATCCCACCAGAGATCCCGGGGCTGAAGGATGATCCGCTGTGCAAGCAACAATTCCACCAGGGCCTCGAACTCCCGATAGCTCTTGAAGTCCCTGGGATAACCCGCCAGCGGCAGGGCCTCAAAGAGTTTGCTTCGATAGGAATAAAAACCCGTAAACTCCCCCTCATAGAAGGGAGAGGAGGTGGTAAAGGCCAGAAAAAGCGGGGTGTAGAGCCTGAACCACCGGTAGGCCAGAAGACAATCCTCCGGTGAGGGCATACCCAGGTGGATGTGGAGCCCCTGAGAGATAAAACGTCGCCCCACGATCTGGAGTTCCTCCCGCAGGGCCTCGTACCGGGGGTCCTCCCAGACCTTCTGCTCCGAGGCCCGGGAGAAGGGATGAAGACTTGCGGCGTAAAGCCGGAAACCCTTCTCTTCGGCTATTTGCCAGAGTTTTCCCAAGGCTTCCCTCAACCATTTTTCAGCCTCAGCCACCGAAGCACAGACCGGGGTGACCAGCTCGATCATGGAACGGATGAATTCCGGCTTCACGAAATCCCTGAGCTCCGGTTCCCTCAGGGCCCGGTTCAAAATGACCGGTCCTCCTGGAGCCAGGGAGAGATCCCCGGGACGAAGGACCTGTAGTTCTATCTCTATTCCCAGGGTAAAGGGCGGGCTTTCCTTGAAGGGTAGCATCCCTATCCCTCCAGTGCCAGACGGGCGACCTCGAAAAAGAACCTGGCCCCCAAAGGGAGCACCCTTTCGTCGAAATCGAAACCCGGACTGTGGGCCGGGATATGTTCCCGACCGGCCTTCATGGCTCCAAACCGCACGAAACAGCCGGGCACGTGTTCAAGATAAAAGGAAAAATCCTCCCCTCCAAGACTGGGATGCGGCATGCGCCGGACCCCGGCCTCCCCCACCACCCTGCGGGCCGCCTCTCGGGCCACCTCGGTCTCCCGGGGGCTATTGATCACCGGAGGATAACCCTCGATGATCTCCAGTTGTCCGGAAATACGATGAAGTTCCTCAAGCCCCCTCACTATCCGACGCAGCCCCTGATGTATCTTTTTCCGGATCTCGGAATGCGTGGCCCGAATGGTGCCCTCCAGGAAGGCCTCCTCCGCGATGACGTTGTGGGCGGTTCCGGCCTGGAATCGTCCCACGGTCACCACCGTGGGATAGGCCGGATGAATCTCTCTGGAGACCAGGGTCTGGATGGCGGTCACCAGAAAGGCTCCGGCCACCACGGCGTCCACGGCCTCCTGAGGCCAGGCGGCGTGTCCTCCCCGGCCCCGGAGACGGATCACAAAGCGGTCGGTATAGGCACAGATCAAACCCTCGTTGATGGCAATCTCTCCCACCCGATAGTGGCGATCGATGTGCCCCCCGAAAATGGCCGAGACCCCCTCCAGGGCCCCGGCCTCGATCATGGCCCGGGCGCCACCGCCGATTTCCTCGGCGGGCTGAAAGATGAGGCGCACCCCGCCCTTAACAGGCGGATCCTTCCGGAGAAGGGCCGCGGCCCCGAGCAACATGGCCACATGACCGTCATGCCCGCAGGCGTGCATCACTCCGGGCACCAGGGAGGCAAAGGGCAGACCGGTTTCCTCGGTGATAGGCAGGGCGTCCATGTCTGCCCTAAGGGCCACCCAGGGCGGCCCCGCCCCGAGATCACAGAGGACCCCGGTTCCGGCTACCCTGCGGGAGGAAAGTCCGAGCTCGGAGAGCTTTTTCTGAATGAAATCGGCGGTCCGTTCCTCCTGGAAGGCCAGTTCCGGGAACCTGTGGATATGTCGCCGGATGGCCACCAGCCATCTGAAAAATTCCTCCCCTTCGGGCCCGGACATATATCTTTAGTATACTCCCGTTATATCCACCGAGACAATGCGGGGCGTGATAAAAACGATGAGTTCGTTTTTGGAAAAAGCTCGCTGACGGTTTTTGAAAAGCTCCCCGGCCCCCGGCACCCTGGAAAGACCGGGTACCCTGTCGCTGGATTTGGAGAGATTGCGCTCTATGATGCCCCCGATCACCACAGTATCCCCATTCTGCACGATGACCCGGGTCTTGGCGTAACGGGTAACGATAGAGGGCACGCCGTTGACCTGACGTCCGAAGTCCGGAGCGTTTTTCTCGATCTCCAGTTCCAGGGTGATACGATTGTCCGGCGTAACATGCGGGACCACCTTGAGACGCAGGGCCGCATCCACGAATTCAGTGGAAATACCGTCCTGGGTCTGACGCAGATAAGGAATACGGAACCCCTGTTTGATCTCGGCTTCCTGATGATCTTCCGTAATTACCCGCGGAGAGGAAATAATCCTGGCCACCCCTTCGCTCTCCAGCGCCGAGAGCTGGACATCCAGGAAGAGGGCCGATTCGTGGCTCACATGACCGAAAGTAAAACCCAGACGGGAGGTTCCGGCCACACCTAGATCCACAATGGCTCCGGGATCTATCCCGATATTAACCGTGCCGGGCTGTATCCCGGTAACCTGGGGCGCGCTGAGATCGCTGTCCAAACCCAAGTTGGTCTGAGGAGATACCCCGGTAAAGGTATGCTGACTCAGGCGCCATCCGGCTCCCGCCCAGCGGATGCCGAGCTTATGTTCGTAATTGTCCTGAATTTCCACGATGCGGGCTTCGATCAAAACCTGTTTGGTGGGCTGGTCTATTCGTTCTATCAATTCCCGGGCTTCCCGAATCACCTTGGGCACATCTTTAAGGATCACCTGATTGGTTCGTTCTTCGTAGGTTACCTCCCCTCGATCGGAAAGAATCTTCTTTATCTGCTCGGCCACATCCTGAGCCTTGGCATAATTAATCTGGAAGTAAACCGTCTCCAGAGGGGCCACATCCTCTTCCCGGGCCTGCTCCTCTTTGATCTCCCGAATCCTGCGGGCCTGTTCCCTTAACTCTTCCAGAGGGGCCACCCTTACGATATTGCCCACCCGTATCATCCCCAGCCCCTTGCTGGCCAGAACAATATCCAGGACCTGATCCCAGGGCACGTTCTCCAGCCTAAGGGTCACCTTTCCCTTCACGCTATCGCTGGCCACCACGTTAAAGCCTCCCACCTTGGCCAGCAGCCTCAGGACCGCATGAATATCCGCATTCTGAAAATCTACCGAAATAGGAGTTCCGGTATATCTGGCCCTGGTCAAGGGAACCTCGATGGGAGACTCCTCCAGGGGGGGCAGGGAGATCTTCTGATACCATTCATGGGTTACCTTTCCGACCTTTTTGGCCTTTTTAGAAGATTTGCCCGGACTTCCTTCAAGAAGGGTGAGAATAAGTCCGTTTTTCTCCGGGCGAACCTTATAGAACACGGGCTTTTCCGTAAACAGTTCCACTCTCAGGCCGTTTTCTTCGGCCGCGATATCGATACTTTTAATGATGCTCTTGCGAAGGCTTTTGATCCAGTCGGTATTGGCGATCCTGGTCTCCTGAAATCTGAGGATCACCCCCCTTTTCCCTTCTCTCCCCGAGACTTTATAAGGAGGCAGGCGGTCGAAAGAAAAGATGACACTTACGCCCTTCAAAAAAGGAGAAATTTCCACCTTCTCCAGGAGGTGATAGGCCGCCCAGGCTGGACTTAAAAATATACTCAAAAAGATCAAACAAAATCTAAGGAGTTTCATAAGTTTCCTCCGTGGGTCTCAAAGATATTTTTACTTCTCGAACCCTCTCCTGGCCTAAAAAATCAATTATCTTTTCCTTAACTAAAATGTAGTCCTGACCGATTTTGGCAATGTATCCTCCGTTAGACCCGATACGGGTTCCTTCCGAAACAAAATATCCTTTACCCGAGGGATCTTCAATCAGAGCCCATTTTCTGGAACCTTTTCTAACAATTCCGGTAAGCTTAAGTTCCTTAAGGCTCCATCTCTCCAGGGGAGACAAAGGCCTAAAGGAAGTTCGGGAGACCTTTCTTTCCTTAAAGAAAGGCTCAAAAGGACTCGGATAGCCCTGTAAACGCGTATGGTAAGTTTCAGTCGCAAGTATCTTTTCCCAGTTCATCAATTCCTTATCCTGGACAACCAATTTTTCTTTCAAAGAGGTCTTCCTAATAACAGGCTTAGACTCCTCTTTTTTACAACCTCCGAGCATCAGACTCACAATGAATGCGACAAAAAACCACTTTTTCATCGCTTTTTAGTCCTCTGGGAAATGGCTTTTCCGGTATATCTAAAGGTATGAAAAACGCACTTCGCAGAAAGAGAAAATTTTCCATCAGGATTCTCTTTCATTTGTACATTCATGGAGTTTAGCGTAATAATTCGAGGAAGATGTTCCACTTTTTCCAGAAAAAGCACCAGCTGGCCGAAAGTTCCGATCAATTCAATATTGAAGGGGATAATGTTATAATAATTCTGAACGATTTCTTGACGGGGAGTAAAAGAAACAACCTCCAGACCGGACTGTTTAGCTTTTTCTGAAACCTTACTTAAAAGTTCCGGAATTTCTTTTTCATTAGGCAGAGTATAAACCAGTTTTTTAAAGAAAATTTTGCGCCTCGCTAACTTTGCCTCAAGAACCGGTTTTTGCTTGACCAATTTTTGATATTTTGCAATTTCCTTCTTTAACTGTAAGATATCTTTGGATAATTTTTCTATTTTATAATAAGAAGGTCTCAAATACCAGTAAGTATAGAGAAATAAAGGCAAAAACAAGCTCAAAATTGCCAACATAACTCGTTGCCTGAAACTTAGAGGCTCTATCTGACTGACAAACCATATTTTAATTTTGTTTAAAATTTTAAACATTATTTTATCCTAGAACTCCAGGTTGATTTTAAATTCTATCAAATTGTAACCCTTTATTTTTTTCTGCTTGTTATACAACAAATCGGTGCGTTTAAATATGAATCTTTTTTCAACTCTTTTTATAAAAATGTCCACATTTTCATAATTCATAGCAAAACCAGAAAGGGTAGCTTTTTTGTTATACAAAGAAAAGTTCACCAGATACATTCGCCCTAAAGGCACAGAAAGAAGCACCTCGTCAAAAACCCTTAAAAGATGTCCGCGCTTCTTTTTAAGATCAATAATAGTCTGAATGCGATTCCGGAGTTCCAGATCCTCTTTTTTAAGAGCTTCTAGTTTTTTCATTAAAACAATGTAGCGAGACTTTTCCTTTTCTAAAGCCAGCTTCTCTTTATTTCTTTGAGCAATTTCCTTTTGAATCCAGAAAAAAGAAGACAAAACAAATAAAACCGAAAGAAAAACAAAAAAAATATAAACCTTAAACCAATCAAGTCTAAATTTTCTTTCCTTTTCTTTTTCTCGAACAAAGTTGATTTTTATCATACTATAAACTCTCTAATAGCTTGGGCGATAGAAATTACACCAATCTTATCAAGTAGAGAAAGATAATCACGATCAAAATCTTTAGAAAACTTTATTTTAGAACCAAGGGAAACCGGCTTAACATCAATTTTTAATTTTTCTTTCAAAAACTCCAGTATACCCGGAATGTTAGCCCCACCACCAATAACAAAAATCTCTTCAGGAGAAATATAATATTTGCTTTTAAAAATATTAAAACTATTCTCAATTTCTTCTATCAAATTACGCAAAAATTCGGTATAAATTTCCTTTATCGTATAACCTCGCTCATCATCAGGAATTTGAAATTGCAACTTTTCCGCATCATCTAAAGAAACCTCTAACTCTTGAGCAATATTATGTAGGACATAAGAAAGACCATAAGTGATTTCTCTGGAAAATAAAGGACCCACCTTATCTGTAAATATGGTCAAAGTTTTCGAAAAACCTATATCGATAACTAACCTAACATTAGGACCATACAAAAACTCAAAAAGATTAGATATTGCAAAAACATCTACATCAATAGCATTAACATTAATATTGATTTTAGAAAAAATTTCTAATAGATTGTCAACTTGCTCTTTTTTGGCGGTAGCAAAAACTATTTCATATTTGTCTTTTTCCTTTAAAAAAGGCACATAATCAACATAAATATCGTTTATATCAAAGGGCACGAAACTTTCTATTTCCGAAAGAACAGCTTGACTAAAATCTTCGCCCTCTACAAAACCAAGAGGAATCCGATCATAAAAGGTAGTATAAGCATATAGACCGAGATTAAGGAGACGACTCTTGGGCCTTAAATTTTCCAGCAAAGTTTTAAAAGCCATTAAAAATTTCTCTTCATCTTTAATAACACCATCCACTACCGTCTCAGGCGGAATTCTGATCTGAGAAAAACCGGTCACAATGATGGAAGAACCTCTTTGATAGGCTTCCGCAAGCTTAAGGGAATAACTGCCTATATCTAACCCTAAAAAAGCGCGTCTTCCACCCAGAAGACCCAATGATATAAACATTCTACCCCCTTGATTTTTCATAGCTTAAAATCGTAGCGCTTGTCAAGAAGCAAAATTATCTTAAAGTTAATACGGGTCAAAAATAATCCCTCCTCCGGGAGAGGCGGACGTTTTCCTCGCATCGCTCCCGGAAGGGGAAAATAAATTTTCGGTAGGCCGGAAGTCCATGAAGGTTTTTCCTCAGGAAAGGATAAGAAACTTTTCCATCATTGCTCACGTGGACCATGGAAAGTCCACGCTGGCCGATCGTCTGCTGGAGGCCACCGGAGCGGTCTCCGAAAGGGAGATGCGGGAGCAGTTTCTGGATAAACTGGATCTCGAACGGGAACGGGGGATCACCATCAAGGCCCAGGCGGTACGGCTTTACTATCAGGCCGAAGACGGAGAGGTCTATCAACTCAACCTCATCGATACTCCGGGCCATGTGGATTTTTCCTACGAAGTCTCGCGGGCCCTTTCGGCCTGCGAGGGAGCCCTTCTGGTGGTCGACGCCTCCCAAGGGGTGGAGGCGCAGACCCTGGCCAACGTCTATCTGGCCCTGGAAAACGACCTGGAGATCATCCCGGTCCTCAATAAAATCGACCTGCCCCAGGCCGATCCCGAACGAGTCAGACGGGAAATAGAGGAGATCATCGGCCTTGACGCCTCGGAGGCCATTCTGGCCAGCGCCAAAATGGGTATCGGCACCAAGGAAATCCTTGAGGCTATCGTGAAGAAGATCCCCCCTCCCAAAGGAGATCGCCGGAGCCCCCTGCGGGCCCTTATCTTCGATTCCTGGTACGATCCCTATCTGGGGGTGGTGGTTCTCATCCGGGTGGTGGAGGGCCGTATCCATCCCGGACAGAAGATCCGTCTGCTCTCCACCGGAAAGGTCTACGAGGTCACCAAGGTGGGAATCTTTGCCCCCCACCCCACCTCGGTGGATGCCCTTTACGCCGGGGAGGTGGGCTTCTTTGCCGCAGGCATCAAGGAGGTTCGGGAAACCCGTATCGGAGACACCGTGACCGAAGCCGGAGCCGAAGTGAAACCTCTTCCGGGATTCCGGGAGATCAAGCCCATGGTCTTTGCCGGGATCTTTCCGGTGGAAAGCGACGATTACGAAGATCTTCGGGAAGCCATCGAAAAACTCTGGTTAAACGATCCGGCCTTCTCCTACGAGCCGGAGACCTCCGCCGCCCTGGGGTTCGGCTTCCGTTGCGGTTTTCAGGGCCTCCTCCACATGGAAATCGTACAGGAACGACTGGAAAGAGAATTCGGTCTCAACCTCATCACCACCGCACCCTCGGTGCGTTACCGGGTGGAAC
>JALWCD010000125.1 GCA_027036915.1 Thermodesulfatator sp.
CTCCCGGAGATGAGGCCTTCCCGGGCCAGCCAGCGGGTGTACCGGACTATTTTTCGGCGGGGATTTTCGGTTTTCACCTCAGGGAGTTTATAAGCCAGGGTGGGTTTAAACTTTTACCTCCTTAAGCCAATCCCGATGCTCCAGGTACCATTCTACCGTTCGGGAAAGACCCTCATCAAGGGAGATTTCCGGCTCCCAGGCCAGAAGCTCCCGGGCCTTGCCGATCTCGGCCCAGGTCACTCTCATGTCGGCCCGATGAAATTCGCGGTATTCCACCCGGGCCTTTTTTCCCAGGAGAGCCTCGATCTTGGCGATCAGGGTGTTGATGGAAACCGGATTCCGGCCTCCGCCCAGGTTGATGATCTCGTAGCCCAGGGGTTTAAGGGCCCTGACCGTGCCCCGCGCGATGTCGTCCACATAGGTGAAGTCCCGGGCCTGTTCCCCGTCTCCGTAAACCACCACCGGGTGGCCCTCGTCGATCCATTTGATGAAGCGAAAATAGCTCATGTCCGGCCGTCCGGCCGGGCCGTAGACCGTGAAATAACGGAGCACGGAGATATCGAGACCGTAAAGGTGATGGTAACTGTAGGCCAGGACCTCGGCGGCCTTTTTGCTGGCCGCATAGGGCGAAAGGGGGCGGTTGACCGGCAGGTCCTCCCGATAGGGCAGCGGCGAGCCGGCATAAACCGAGGAGGTCGAGGCCAGGACCATTTTCCGTACCCCGTACCTTCGCATGAGCTCCAGGAGATTGAGGGTGCCCTCCACGTTGGTCCGGTAATAGACCCAGGGATCCTCCAGACTGGCCCGCACCCCGGCCCGAGCCGCAAGATTGATCACAGCTTCTATAGGAAAGGCCTCGAAGACCACCCTGAGCGCCCCGTAATTTTCGATATCCAGGTTAAAGAACCGGAAGCGGGGGTAACGGCTGAGCTGCTCCCGGCGCCAGACCTTGAGCCTTATGTCGTAGTAGTCGTTCAGGTTGTCCACTCCCAGGACTTCGTAGCCCTCCTCAAGGAGAAGTTCACAGGTCTTCCAGCCGATGAAACCGGCGGCTCCCGTAACCAGTAGCCAGCCCATAAAAGGCCCCCTTCTTTTTGGGGGGCATTATAGGCCTTTTTCCCGGATTCAGGAAGGATTCAGGGGAGGGCCCCGTTTTTGAAGGAGATGATCAGCCCCAGGGTGACCATGACGACGATCCAGAGCCAGCAGAGGGCCAGGGCCGCCTTACCCCAGCCGTGGGCCCCTACCTCCTTCTGCCCCCGGCCGGCGCGATAGGCCACCAGCCCCACGTAGCCCAGCACCACAAGCCCCATCACGAAGGTCAGAAGGAAAAGCACGGTGGAGGACCAGCTCGGGTGGACGGGATAGTCTGAGAAGGTGTACCCCGCCCGCGAGAGATATTGCATGCGCAGGGCTTCCCGGGCATAGCTCATGAAAAAGACCGTAAGCCCGGCCAGGATAGCGGTCTTCAGGGCGTAAGATCGGGGATCCCTCTGTGCCCGGAAAAGAAGCCCTATGAGCGCCAGGCCCAATCCGGCCCCGAGGAGAAAGAGGGGGTGGGTATAGAAGCGGAAGTCCGCAGGTAGACTCAGGAGCCACCAGAGTCCGGCTGCGGCCTGAAGCAGAGAGAAGATCAGGGCCGTTCTGGCCCCGATTCGCCCCACCCAGGAGAGATAGGTGGGTTCGTAATCCGGACGGGTATCGAAGTAGCGCGCATAAAGCATGAGAAAGATTCCGGTTATGGCCAGTGAAGCCAGGAAGAAATGGAGAAACCGTGGCAACTCGAAGGCCAGCAGCCGGGCACCGACCCGGTAACTCTGCCCGTCCCCGAAGATCCAGGCGGACCATTTTTCCGGGTGGATGGCCTGAAGCGAGAGAGCGTGGATGATACCCGCCGTGACCAGTAGGGCCGCCAGTGAGAGCAGGGGCCAGAGGGGGTTTCCGGCTCCTTCGTAACCCCCCCGGAGGTAGTAGACGTAAGACAGGGAGAAGGCCAGGGCGATGAGGCCCAGGAAGATAAGGGCCCACCAGGCCGAAAGCACGTTTGAAAAGTACCAGAAGGGGTCGTAGATCACCTGGATGAAAAGGAGAGGGGCCACGCCCAGAACGATGGCCCAGGAGAGAGAAATGGGCAGGACCCGGGAGAGGGAGCGCGAAAGCCTCAGCCCGAAAGAGCCCCCGAAAAGTCTCCCCCAGAGGAGGAGGGAGGTCCCTCCCAGAACTAGATTTACCAGAAGGAGATGGAGCGCCAGGGTCAGGACCAGGAGAAAGTCAAAAAGCCAGGGGTAAAAGGGCAGACCGCTTACATCCCGCAGTTGGTTGACATAGGAAGCCACGAAATCCATAGGGCCCTCCTTAAGGGGTCTTGGAAACCATGGTGGCCAGATAGGCCCCGGCGGCCAGGCGTTCCTCCTCCGTGCCCACAAAAGGCGGCATGTAGGGGTAGCCGTCAAGACCTTCCAGGAAACTCGCCAGATCCTCGGGGTCGGTCAGGCCCAGGCCTTCAAGAAGCCCGGGAAGGCTTCGCAGGCCCTTCCGGGAGAGGGCATGGCAGTTGGCACACTGGTGCGCCACCAGGATGCGCCCCACGGTCAGCCGATTTTCATCGGTAATCCGGCGCAGTTCCGGGGGAAGATAGCCCAGGCGGGAAAGGTAACCCTCCTCGTTCAGGGCTTCCACCTCGGACTTTATACCCTTGGCCGGAAGATCGGCTCCCACCACCTGGTGGCCGTACATGAAACCGGCCACGATGTAGGGACGACGCAGGCCTTCCCGCAGACCCTCTCCGGCCAGGATGCCCAGGAAAAGGACCAGCAGGACGAGAAAGGCCAGGGGCAGGTTGTTTAGCCGGGGGAAAAGGATCCCGAAGACGAGAAAGTAGAGGGCCACCAGCCCCCCGGAAAGAAGGGCGACTTTTAATAACACGGAAAGATAGGGGAGGGTTCCCCCGAAAAGAAAGTCCTGGGCTTCGGGGGGAAGTTTCTTAAGCCACCAGTAAGAGGAAAGACCCCCCAGGAGCAGGCCCGCAAACCCCCAGCCGCCCGCAAGACGAGCTACCTCCCGGGCCACCTCCCGTTCTTTGAGGGTGGCGGAGATGATGAGGGCATAGAGCCCGGCTATTCCGAACATGAAGAAAGTGCGGGCGGCCAGCTGCGGCCAGTAGGTGGGATTGAAAAAGCCGTCGAAAAATTTTCCGGTTTCAAGCCACTTTCCGGGGGTGAGCATGAAGGCCAGAATGCCGGTGATGATGATCATGCTGATCCAGGCCGCTACGGCGTAGAGATATCCGATGCGCAGATGGGTGCGTTCGTCCACCTTGCCGAAGGTGTAATAGTAGACGTAGATGGTGGCCACCTCGATGAGGAAGAAGACCCATTCCGTGGCCCAGCCCCAGACATAGTTGTGAATGAGGGCCGAAAGCCCCCGGGGACTTGCGACCGTAGCAGAGAACCAGATTCCTACTCCGGAAAGCGATCCGAATACGAAACAGAAGATCAGGATGAGGAGGGTGTAACGCTTGACAAAGGCCAGGAGTTCCGGACGTCTCTCCCGATAAGCCTTGCGTTCAATATAGACGTTGAACCAGAAGGCCCCCACCGCCAGATGCGAGGGCAGAATGTGAAAGGAGGCGATAAGCCCTATGACCAGACCCGAGGTCAGATAAGGCACTATCCAAATGGGATACATGGTCTTACCCCCAAAATGGCGAAGTCTTCCTTTCCGTCAGTCAAAACCACAGACAGATTTTATTAGGTTCAGATTAGATTACTTCTATTCTATTTTGTCAAGCGTGATTTTTCTACCAGACATAAAATGCCTATTCTGGGGTGTTTTTAAAAATGAAATTCCAGTCGGAACCAGAAGGTGCGTCCCGGTTGGGGCAGGGGAGGTAATAGTCCGCCTCGTTTAAAATGGTGGTCGAAGAGGTTTTCGACCTTGAAATTCATACGAAAAGAACGTCCTTCCCAGAGGAGGTTCAGGTCCACCACCCCGTAGGGAGAAGTCCAGTGGGAATTGAAGAAGTCTTTTTTTACCGCGCGTCCGTAGTAACGGAAAAGAGGCGAGACGAAAAAGGGTATAGTCTCAAAAGGTCTAAAACTCACCCCACCTTTTATCATCCACTTGGGGATGCCGGCTATGCGGTTCCCGTAGATCAGACTCCAGTATTTGTTCGGGGTGTGGTTTTCGGTGATCTCGTACAAACTGTAATTCAGGAAGGCCGAAAGTTTTGGGGTGCGATAGGCGAGCTCCACTTCCAGCCCGGCTTCTTCCCAGCGGCCCGTAGGGCTATAACGCAGATAATTAGTGGGATCGGAGCGCACCAGATCCCGGAACCACTGATAGAAGAAAGTGATAAAGATAGTCAGTCCGGTCTCGGGACGCAGACGAAAAGAGAGATTTACCTGATCGCTTCTCTGGAAGGGAAAATCGTCTTGGCCGCCATGATATTTGGTAAGAATACGGAAGAGATAGGGAACGCTCTGATAGGCCCGGGTATAGGTCAAGACCAGGCTACCTTCCCGGAGAAGACGCCAGGTCAAGGAGAGCCGCGGTGAAAAACGACCTCCGAAGGCCTCAAAATATTCGTAACGTCCTCCAATATTAAGGTGAAGACGGGGGTGAGGCGACCATTTCCATTCTCCAAACAGGGCGTAAAGGCCTTCATGCTGGCTTTCGGCCTCCCCCCGGAAGATACCCTGCGGACGCCTTAAAAAGAGACGCAGGTTTTCCGGGAAATAGATCCTGGCCCAGGCGTCCTGGTAATTGGTTTCTTCCCACTTGGCTCCCAGAAGAATTCGATGACGGGGTAGGACCTTGAAAAACAGGCCCTCTAGGCCGTAGCGTTCGAAATCGTATTCGACTCTGGCGTTTAGAGGAATAATCTTTTCCTGTAAAAAGATTTCCGGGAATTCTCTGGCGGGGGCGGTAAGGAAAAGATTTTCCTTCTGGGATCGGGTGTAATATGCTCGTCCCTCGAATCGCCAGCCTCGAAAGCGAAGGTCGGCTTCAAGCCCCAGCAGGTCTTCCAGGGTATGGCTGTACGGTTGGCCAGCCAGAAGATCTTCGGGGGTAATATTCTGACCCAGGAGGGTGGCCGGGCCTGATTCCTTGAAACGCATCCGTCGATAAAGGAGTCTCAATGGTTCTCTCCCCAGATCCAGGGCCAGGTGGTAGTTGTCCGGAGTCTCGTTAACCAGGTATTCTCCCGGAGCCGGGTGCAGAGCGTAATCTTCGGCCGGAGGAAGATCTATTTCCTCTCCCCGGCGATCGAAATAAGAAGCAAAGAACCGTAACCATTCAGCCTGCACGCCCAGCCATCCTCCCCGGCCCTCGCGATTTCCGAGGAGGACTCCCAGAGAGGCACGTTCCTTTTCTTTCGGTTCAAGGCTTATCACGCCGCTTAAAGAGGCGTCGCCGTAAAGACTTGAGCCCGATCCCCGGAGGATCTCGATGCGGCCAATTCGTGCCAGGGGATAGTTCCAGAAAGGTTCGAAGCTCTCAAATCCCGGCCCATTCAGCCGGAATCCATGTTCCAGGAACAGGAAGTTTGAGGTCTCGAAGAAGTAAACCCCTCGCAGGGCCACGACCTTCTTATTCAGATCCTGAGCCAGATAGAAGGAAGGCTGATATTCCAGGACCTGCCCCAGGGTCTCCCAGCCGAAACGGTGTAGATCTTCGGCCAGAATAACGCTCGCCGGCCAGGGGGTTTCGAAGGAGGATTCCAGGAAATAAGAAGCGCTTTTCACATATTCCCGGGCCAGGGAAAGCTCCCGGTGGGCCATTTGACCATAGGGAATCGGCCTGGCTTGAATGAGAGCCGGAAGAAAGAGGATAAACCCTATAAAAACCCCGATTTTCCTCACAGCCCTCCTCCGTAAAAGAGTGAGAGATCCATCTCCAGGGCCTGAATCACGGTTCGGGCATAAATCTCCGGAAGAAAGGCGGGGGAGGGGAGTTGTCCTTCAGAAATTCCGATGAGATCTATCCCATGGGGTTTTTCCCGTTTTAAGAATTCCCGGATAAAAGCCCGGCCTTTTTTACTCACCAGGATAGGATCAGGGAGGAGAAGAAGGCGAAATTCCTGCCTCAGTAAGGAACGCAAACGTGGAAGAGCACGCGTGAGATCGTAGTGGTCCTTTATACGGATTTCTTGCAGGGAGAAACATCTCCGGAGGTGTTCCAGATAATATTCCAGGTACCGGGAATGGATCACTACCCAGGACTTTCCGTAACGTTGGAGAAGATTACATGAGGGAAGAGGAGATATCAGGCGTACTTCGGCCGGCACTTCCAGGAGAGCGGGATAAAGGATTCCTCCCAGATAACGTTTCTGCCCCGGACAGGAACGATCTCTGACCCGTAGATAGCTCTCCGGCCCGAGCACAAGAAGTTTGGGATACCGACACAGATCTTCCCGGAGTTCCTTATCTCTTAGGATAATGAAATTCAGGGAGTTTCGCAGGGCCATCACCGTGTCCTCGAACTCCAGGTCCGCCACCACTGCAATTTCTTCCCCCCAGGAACTGGGGCTCAGAAGGAAGATCGCCAGGAAGAAAAATATGCTTCTCACAAAAAAGCCCTTCAAAACCTGACCTCCAGTCTTAGAAAGATCGAACGTCCGGGCCAGGGATAAGCCGGCGTAGTTCCGGCGCGTTTGAAATGATGATCGAAGAGGTTTTCTATCTTTAGAGAGATCCGCCAGGGAGGACGGCGATAGAGGAAATGTAGATCCCAGACGGTGTAAGGAGAGAGCCACTCTCCATGCCAGCGGGCTCTTCCGTAAAGACGGAACTGTGGAGAGATATAGAATCCGGGGAGAACCTGTAGGCTTGCTCCGCCCTTCACCATCCATCGGGGCAGGGCTTTCACCCGGTTTCCAGAGGCCAGACCGGTATCTTTGTTTTCCGTGACTTCGTAAAAACTATAATTGAGAAAGGCCAGAAGACGCTTAGAAAACCAGCGCAGCTCAGCCTCCAGCCCGGAAAGTTCGAGTTTCCCGAGATTACGATAGAAATCTTCCTTTTCCAGAAGTTCATCGAACTTTTCTTGAAAGAATGTGATCCGGAAAAGGCTCCTTTCGCGGAGATGTTTTGAGATGGAGAGGATGAAGGTGTGGACCATTTCGGGATCGAGGTCTTTGCCTCCGTAGCCGCTTTCCAGGTTGGCTCCCCGGTAGAAGTAGTTCGGAGCCTGGAAGGCCTCTCCCCAGGCCGCAACTAGATGCCAGCTGCTGGCCGGATTCCAGATCAGACTTATCCGGGGTGATAGATGGCCTCCGAAACTTTCGTAATGATCATATCGCAAACCAGCATTTAAAATCAGTTCAGGAAAAAGGTGAAGCTTCTCCTGCACGAAAAAGGCCCAGTTGTCTTCGTTCTTCGCGGGGAGGTCCGTGAGGGTCGAGATTGTCCCGGCGGAGAAGCTTCTTACTCTTACTTTTTCGTACTCCTCCCGTTCCCAATTGAAACCGAAAAGAAAGGTTCCCCGACTATGGGGACGGTGGAAATTGGCGGCCAGTCCCCATCTCCTGGCAGCCAGGTCGATATCAAGGGCCGTGAACTGCCCTTCGGCATGGGTGGTGCGCACCTGAGGGGTGGAGGCCTCGAAATACCCCCAGAAAAGGCGCAAAGCACCTTCAAAACCCCTAAAATGCATATTTCTTTTGAAGCCGATGAGATCCTGCCAGACCTTTTCCCGGGAGCCGAAGGGTTCGAGATCTTCCGGAGAAAGAAGCCGTCCGCGCTCGCTGCGGGGCGTGTCGTAACGAGAATAGAGCCGGAAATAGAAAAAACTCCAGGGGCCCTTCTCCCAGGCCATCTTCAGGGCGTAATTCTCCGGCCTGGGATGAAGCCTCTGGGAACCGTCTTTAGCCCTGTAAATCTCTCCCGGAAGGTCCGCATAGTGCAAAAGAAGATGGAACATTCCGTCTCCGGGAGTGGGGACGGAAAAGGTCAGGTCGGCGGTTTCGCTGTCGTATTCTCCTAGGCCCAGGGAAAGGGAAGCCCTCGGGGGGGAAGTTCCTGCGTTCCAGATTGATCACACCGGTCAGGGCCGCGTCTCCGTAAAGGCTGGCTCCGGGGCCCCGGATGATTTCAACCCGGGAAATTCCGGTCATGGGGAATGAAGCGTCGGGGATGAAATTCTCCATCATGGGGAGGTGGAGCTTGAAACCGTCTTCCAGGAAGAGCAGATGGGAGGTCACCGTGCGATAAAGCCCCCGATGGGCTACTACTCTTTCGTTTACGTCCTGAACCAGATAAAAGGAAGGCTGATATTCCAGGAGATCCCGAAGGTTGAACCATCCGAAACGTTCTATCTCTTCGGCCGTGACCACCGTCACCGGAAAAGGGCTTTCCTCGGCCCTTTCCGTAAAAAGAGAGGCTCCCTTTACCAGGGAAAGTTCCCTTAGGGCGAACTTGAGATATTCTGCTCTGGCGGAGGCGCTCAGAAAAAATAGAATCAGCAGGCTAAGGAATTTTTTCACGCCCCGTCCTCCCGGGAAATGATTTTTCGTACTTCGGACAGATCAAAAGGTTTGCGCAGGATACCTTCTACCCTACCCGAACGTATAAGTTCCTTGACTTCTTCCATGAGTTCTCCGGCGTATCCGGTAATGAAGACCATTTTGCCCCGCCAACCCCGGGCCTTAGCCTCTTTTACCAGCCAGACCCCGTCCTTTTCAGGCAGATAGAGATCGCAGAAGACGAAGTCAAAATCGTTATTTTCTAAAAGCCTCAGGGCTTCTTCCGCCGAAGAGGCCGTGGCTACCTGACAGCCCTCCATTTCCAGATATTCCCTGAGCCCTTCTCGTACGGATTCTTCATCGTCCACCACCAGCACCCTTAGGACTTTCTTCTTACCGGGGAAGGCGGCCCGGGGACCTTCCTGATGAAGCGGGGTTTCGGGGTGCAGAGAAAGTCGGACCAGGGGGAAACGAATCTCAAAACGGGCCCCTCCGCCTTTTCGGTCCGCAATCAGGATTTCACCTCCGGCTTCGGTTACCAGCTGATGGACCACGAAGAGCCCCAGACCGGTGCCTTTTCCCACGGGTTTGGTGGTGAAGAAGGGCTCAAAGATACGAGAACGTATCTCCGGAGGGATACCCGGACCGGTGTCCTCTACCACGAGCAGGGCCTTCTCCCCTTCTCTCCTGACCTCTACCCTCAGAAGTCCTTCTTTTCCCATGGCGTCCCGGGCGTTGAGACAGAGGTTCATTACGATTTCCTGTATGGCCTCCTCGGAAAGAGGTATGAGAAGTCCGGAATCAAAGTGAGTTTCCACTTTTATTCCTTTGGGAAACCCCTGGGTGATGGTCTCAAGGGTGTTTTTTACTACGGCCGAGAGGTCCGCGTACTCCTGAATTTCATGCGAGGGTCTGCGAGTCAAGCG
>JALWCD010000126.1 GCA_027036915.1 Thermodesulfatator sp.
CTCTGGGCGGCCCGGATGGCCCGCTCGCACCCTGCCCAATACCCTGAGCGTTTCCTTCCCCGGGCTTTCCGGAGCGGAAATCCTTTTAAAAACCCCGGGGCTTTGCGCTTCCACCGGATCCGCCTGCCACGACCGCAAAGAGGCCCTCTCCCATGTGCTTTCCGCCATGGGAGTGCCGCCGGAGGTGGCCCGGGGGACCGTGAGATTTTCCCTGGGCCGGTTTACCACCCCGGATGAAATCGAAAAAGCGCTTGCCATTTTGAGGGAGGGCCTTTGAGGGAAGCTCTCTATCTACCCTGGCCTCTGGATCTGGGGGAGGAGGTTCGGGAAAGGATTTTTCTTCCGGGCTCCAACCTGGTTTACGACTTCCATGGCGATCCCTGCCGGGCCGAACTGGTCATCACCATGGAGGGCAATCAGTTCATGGTCATCCCGGCCCTGCTTCGGGCCTTTTTCGAGTCTCTCGGACGGCGGATCCCGGTCTTCTACGTGACCCTGCCCCCGCCCCGTTTCAAACCCCTCATCGAGGGGCAGCCCCTGGCCATCGGGAACCTGATCCTTTCCGTGACTCCTCAGGTGGTCATGGGGCCTCCGGAATTCATGAAGCCGCTTTACGAAAGAGGACTGATAGAGGAGCCCCGGACCTTCGTGCGGAATCAGGGCGTGGTCCTGGTGGTGCCCAGAGGCAATCCTAAAGGGATCTCCGGCCCGGAAGACCTCCTGCGCTCGGACATCCGTATAGCCCTTTCGAACCCCGAAACGGAAGTCAACTCCTACCGGACCTATCTTTCGGCCCTCTCCAAAGTGCCCGGTCTGAAGGAGAAAATCGAAAGGGAGGCCCTTACCAGCCGGTTCATTCATCATCGGGAGGTGCCGGCCATGATCTATTACGGCCTGGCCGACGTGGCTCCCCTTTACTACCATTTCGCCCTCTACTATCGAAATCCCGAGTTTTTCGCTGAGCCCCTTTTTGACTATGTAGAGTTCCGGGAGGGCCGGGAGATCCGAAACGAGTACCAGGTGGCTCTTGTGCGGAAGGCCACCTTTCGGGAGGCGGCCCGGGCCTTTCGGGACTTCCTTTTTACGAAGACCGCTTGCCAAATTTACGCCCGCTACGGATTTGAGCCGTGATCCGGAGGCTGGCGGAGTTTTCCGTTCTTTCCCCTTCGGGGCCGGAACTCTCCCCGGAAGAACGCGAGATCATCAGGGATCTGCGTCTCCGGCATTTCATTCTGTTTAAACGCCATTTCGTGGAGGCCGAGCAGGTCAGGAGACTTATTGAAGAATTGAAGATACCCTTTGAGGAGGTTTCGGAGGGACGGGGCCTTTTGATGGTGGATCAGGAGGGTGGAAGGGTTCAGAGGATCGGTCCCCCTCTGGCTCCGGAGTTTCCCGGGCCCCTTTCCGTGGCCCGCAGGGGACCGGAGGCCGTGGAGAACCTCTCGCGAGAGTTGGCACGTTCGGTCAAGGCCTGGGGGCTTCATGTGAATCTGGCTCCGGTTCTCGATCTGGCCGGAGAGGAGGCCCCGGATTTCCTGCGCGGCCGCACCCTGGGAGAGGATCCCCTTGAGGTGGCCCGACTGGGACGGATCTTCATCCGGGCGCACCTTGAAGAAAGGGTCTTCCCCTGCGCCAAACATTTTCCCGGCCTCGGCGGGGTGGAGACCGATCCCCACCGAGGGCTTCCGGTGGTAAAGGAGCTCTCGGAAAAGGCCCTTAAGCCGTTTCGGGAAGCGATCTCCGGCGGGGTACCCTTTGTGATGACCACCCATCTGGTGGTCCGAAAGCTTTCGGAAAGACCGGTTACCTTTTCCGAAGAGGTGGTTCGGCTTCTACGAAGGGACCTGGGCTTCGATGGGCCGGTGCTTACCGATGATCTGGCCATGGAGGCCCTTAAGGAATACGACCTTCCGGAAAGGTTTCTTTACGCCCTGCTTTCCGGGCACACGCTGTGGCTCTACTGCGGTTCCCTCACGGAGGCCGTGGAGGCCCTGCTGGAACTGGCCCGGGAGGCGGCCCGAAGTCGGGTTCTCCAGGAGAGAATGGCGGAGGCCGCGGGTGTTTTGAAGGGGTTCTGGCTTAAAGCCAAAAATTCGTTATAATAGGCCGACCCCAGGGAAGGAGGCCGAGATGCTGGATTTCCTGCGCAAAGGGGCCCAGTCCACCGCGGTCAAGATCCTTTTCGGAATCATCATCATCGTCTTCGTCTTCTGGGGTGTGGGGACTTTCCGGGCCTCACGGGTGGATCTCCTGGCTCGGGTCAACGGCCAGCCCATCACGGTCAAGGAATACCAGGCCCTCTACGAGTTCCGGTATCGTCAACTGCGTCAGATGTTTGGCGACCAGGTGAACGAAGAGTTCCTGAAAGGGCTTCATTTCCGGGAGCAGGTCCTGGAGGAGCTGGTGAAACGTCGTTTGCTGGAGGAGGCCGCCGAAAGGCTCGGGCTGATGGTCCATCCCCGGGAGATTCAGTGGGCCATCGCCCAGTTTCCGGCTTTCCAGGAAGGAGGGCGTTTCAGTTTCCGGCGCTACCGCGCGGTGCTGCGGGAGATGGGGCTTCTGCCCAGAGACTTTGAGGAGAGCGTGAAGGCCGATTTGCTTGAGGCCCGCATAAGACATTTCCTCACCGCGACCATCTTTGCTCCCGAGACGGAAGTCCGCGAACGCTATGCCTTTGAGAACCAGGTCCTCCGGGTGGCTTACGCCGCTCTCCCTTACACCCTCTGCGAAAAGGAGGTGAAGGTTTCGGAGAAAGAACTCCGGGATTTCTATCAGAAAAACCGGGATAAATACCGGAAGGAGCCCCGCATAAAGGTGGCCTATGTTTTCTTTCCATATCGGGACTACCGCGGGAAGCTTCAGGTCTCAGAAGAGGAGTTGCGTAACTACTACGAGGTCGAGAAGGATCGTTTCTTTGAACCCGAACGTCGTAAGGTCCGGATGATCCTTCTCAAGGCCGAGCCCGGAAAAAAGCAGGCCACCCTGAAAAAGGCCGAAAATCTGGTCCGGAAGATCAAGGGAGTCAAGGATTTTTCCGTCCTGGCCCGTAAGTATTCTCAGGACGAGGCCACGGCGGAGAGCGGGGGAGACCTGGGCCTCATAAAAGCCGGGGAACTCTTTGAGGCCGCGGATCAGGCCATCTTTTCCGCGAAGGAAGGTGCGGTGCTGGGGCCCATTGAGGGCCCAGAGGGTTACTATATCTTCCTGGTGGAAAAGATTCTTCCGGCCGGGGCCAGGCCCTTTGAGGAAGTCAAGGACCAACTACGCGAGGAGCTCCTGCGTCGCAGGGCCCGGGAGGCGGCCTATGAGGCCGCGGACGAACTTTATCAGAAGGCCGTCCTTTCCGGAAGTCTAGCCCGGGCCGCGGCCCGCGAGGATCTCAAGCTCAGGCGGGCGACTTTCGGTCGCCGGAATCCGGCCGCTCCCTTCGACCGCAGGGAGCTTCTGGAGGCCGTCTTTTCCCTGGAGGAAGGGGAGATTTCAGCTCCCCTTGAGACCGAGGAGGGGGTGATCCTCTTTCAGGTGGAGAAGAAGGAGCCGGCGCAGATCAAAAGCTTCGAGGAGGCCCGGAAGGAAGTGCTTCGGGATCTCCGGCGACAGAAGGGGGCGGAACGCTGTCGGGAACGTGCCCGGAAGATCCTCGAGGAGGTCCGCCAGGCGAAAAAACCCGGGAAGATCCTCCTGCATCGAGGGTTAAAGCTCACCGAAAAGACCCTCAGGCGGAAGGAACTCCTTACCGGCGGACTTCCCCAGGTAGTGGCCCGGGCGCTCGGAGGAAGGATGGATAAAGGCTTCCTCTCCGAGCCGGCCTGCGACTCTGAGAGCTGTTACCTGGTTGAGGTCAGGGAGGTTCGAGCGGCGGATTTCTCGGACTGGGAAAAGGAAAGAGAGATCCTTTTCCACGTGCTCACCCAGCAGAAACGAGCCGCTTATTACCAGGCCTGGTATCAGAACCTTCGGCAGAAGGCCGAGGTAAAAATCCTTAAGGAGTGGCCGAAATAATGCCCAGACGTACCGATATTCAGAAGATCCTCATCATCGGTTCCGGGCCCATCGTCATCGGGCAGGCCTGCGAGTTCGACTACTCCGGCACCCAGGCGGTCAAGGCCCTCCGGGAAGAGGGTTACGAGGTGGTGCTGGTGAACTCCAATCCGGCCACCATCATGACCGACCCGGAGATGGCCCACCGCACCTACATCGAGCCCCTGACCCCGGAGGTCCTGACCGAGATCATCAAAGAGGAACGTCCGGACGCCCTGCTGCCCACCCTGGGAGGGCAGACCGGGCTGAATCTGGCCTTTGAGCTGGCCCGCCGGGGGGTGCTCGAACGCTACGGGGTGGAGTTGCTCGCGGCCAAGGCCGAGGTCATCGAGAAGGCCGAGGACCGGGAGAAGTTCCGGGCGGCCATGGAGCGTATCGGCCTCAAGGTTCCTAAAAGCGAGATCGTGCGGAGTCTTTCCGAGGCCGAGGCCGCGGCCCGGCGTATCGGGTTTCCCATCATCGTGCGCCCCAGCTTCACCCTGGGGGGAACCGGGGGCGGAGTGGCCTACAACATCGAGGAATTGCGCGAGATCGTGGAACAGGGCCTTGAGCTTTCTCTGATCCATCAGGTGATGCTTGAGGAGTCGGTCCTCGGCTGGAAGGAATTTGAGCTTGAGGTCATGCGCGATCGCAAGGACTCGGTGGTTATCATCTGCTCCATCGAAAACTTCGACCCCATGGGGGTTCACACCGGGGATTCCATCACCGTGGCCCCGGCCCAGACGCTTACCGATCGTGAGTACCAGCGCATGCGGACTGCGGCCATCGCGGTCATCCGGGAGATCGGGGTGGAGACCGGGGGCTCGAACATCCAGTTCGCCATCCATCCGGAGACCGGGGAGATGGTGGTCATCGAGATGAACCCCCGGGTCTCACGTTCCTCGGCCCTGGCCTCGAAGGCCACCGGCTTTCCCATCGCCAAGATCGCGGCCAAACTCGCCGTGGGCTACACCCTGGACGAGCTTCCCAACGACATCACCCGCGAGACCAAGGCCGCCTTCGAGCCCACCATCGACTACGTGGTGGTGAAGTGTCCGCGGTTCACCTTCGAGAAGTTCCCGGAGACCAAAGACGAGATCACCACCTCCATGCGCTCGGTGGGCGAGACCATGGCCATCGGGCGCACCTTCAAGGAGGCCCTGCAGAAGGCCCTGCGGGGCCTGGAGATCGGGCGCTTCGGTTTCGGAGCCGACGGAAAGAGCCCCTCGGACCGGGGCGAGACCCTGCCGCGGGAGCTCATCGTGGAGAAGCTCGCCCGCCCGAACAGCCAGCGCATCTTCTTCCTGCGTGAGGCCCTGCGGGCCGGTTTTTCCGTGGACGAGATCCACGAGCTGACCCGGATCGATCGCTGGTTCCTCTGGCAGATGGCCGAGATCCTGGAGCTCGAAGACCGCGTGAAGGGGAAAGGGCTTTCCGGGCTTCCGGAGGAGGTCTTTAGGGAGCTCAAACAGGCCGGTTTTTCCGACCGTCAGATCGCTTTCCTTACCGGGGCGAACGAGGCGGAGGTTCGGGAGAGGCGGAAAGCCCTGGGGATAAGGCCCACCTATAAACTGGTTGACACCTGTGCCGCGGAGTTTGAGGCCTACACCCCTTACTACTATTCCACCTACGAGGTGGAAAACGAGGCCCGGCCCTCGAAGAAACGCAAGGTCATGATCATCGGCGGGGGGCCCAATCGGATAGGGCAGGGGATAGAGTTCGACTACTGCTGCGTGCATGCCTCCTTTGCCCTTCGCGAGCGGGGGATCGAGTCCATCATGGTGAACTCCAATCCCGAGACCGTCTCCACGGACTACGACACCTCCGACCGCCTCTATTTCGAGCCCTTAACGCTCGAGGATGTGCTCAACATCTACGAGGAAGAAAAACCCGAGGGGGTGATCGTGCAGTTCGGGGGGCAGACGCCCCTCAATCTGGCCGTTCCCCTGGCTCAGGCCGGGGTGCCCATTCTGGGGACCTCCCCGGACAGTATCGACCGGGCCGAAGATCGGGAGCGGTTCGTGGAGCTGCTTGACAAGCTCGGTCTCAAGAAACCCCCGGCCGGCACGGCCTTCACCGTGGAGGAGGCCGTGGAGATCGCCTCCCGCATCGGGTATCCGGTGCTGGTCAGGCCCTCCTACGTGCTGGGTGGGCGGGCCATGCAGATCGTCTACTCCGAGGAGGAACTGCGCCACTACATGGCCACCGCCGCCGAGATCAATCCGGAGCACCCGGTTCTCATCGACAAATTCCTGGAGGACGCCACCGAGGTGGACGTGGACGCCATCTCCGACGGTGAGATCACGGTGGTGGCCGGGATCATGGAACACATCGAGGAGGCCGGGGTGCACTCCGGGGATTCGGCCTGCGTGCTGCCCCCGGTCCATATCCCGAAACCCCTCATAGAGGAGATCAAGGAGGCCACCCGGGCCCTGGCCCGGGAGCTTGAGGTGGTGGGTCTCATGAACGTCCAGTACGCCATCAAGGACGGCGAGCTTTACGTGCTCGAGGTCAATCCCCGGGCCTCGCGGACGGTGCCCTTCGTTTCGAAGGCCATCGGGGTGCCGCTGGCGCGGCTGGCCACCTGGATCATGCTCGGGGAGAGTCTCAAAAGTCTGGGGTTCACCAGGGAGATCGAACCCAAACATCTTTCGGTCAAGGAGGCCGTGTTCCCCTTCCGGCGTTTCCCCGGGGTGGATGTCATGCTCGGGCCGGAGATGAAGTCCACGGGAGAGGTCATGGGCATTGATCGGGATTTCCCTCTGGCCTATGCCAAGGCCCAGTTTGCGGCCGGGATGCGTCTGCCCACCTCGGGGCGGGTTTTTATCTCGGTTCGCGATCGGGACAAGGACAAGGTGGTCTCGGTGGCCCAGACCCTGGCGGAGTGCGGCTTTGAACTGCTGGCCACCCGGGGCACAGCGGAGTATCTCAAGAATTGCGGACTTTCGGCCCGGGTGGTGCCCAAGATCTCCGAGGGCCTCCGGCCGAACGCCGTGGATCTTCTCAAAAACGGGGACATTCACTTAGTCATAAACACCGCCGAGGGCAAGGTCAGCCGGGAGGACGCCTATCTCATCCGGCGCTACGCCATGGAGCTCGACATCCCCTACGCCACCACCATCTCCGGGGCCCGGGCCATGGCCTGCGCCATAAGACGTCTCAGGGAGGCGGCCTTTGGCGTGCGGCCGCTCCAGGATTACTACCGGGAGATCCCGGATTCCTATTACCTCAAGCGGGGGATTCTGTGAGTGTCTCCCTGGCCTCCGCCGGTAAGTCTGGCCCTGGCCCTAGGGCTCGATAGACTCCTCGGGGACCCCTCTTTTCTGCATCCGGTAAGGTTCATCGGTTTTCTGGGGGACCGGGGCTTCCGCCTCTTCCGAAGGCTTTCGTGGCTCGGAGGGGTCCTGACCCTGGTTCTCACCTTCCTGATCTTCGGGGGGCTGGTGGGGCTTTCGGTGAGGATGGCCCCCTTTCTTGAGGCCCTCTGGCTCTTTTATTTCGTGGCCCTGAGGAGCCTTGAAAGGGAGGTCCTGGGCGTTTATCAGGCCCTCTCGGAGGGGGATCTTCTCCTGGCCCGCAAAAGGCTCTCCTTCCTGGTTTCCCGTCGCACGGAGCTCCTTTCGGAGGAGGGCGTGGTCCGGGGGGCTCTTGAGACCCTTTCGGAGAACTTCAACGACGCCTTCTGCGGGCCTCTTTTCTGGTATCTGGTAGGGGGGCTTCCGGCCGCGACCCTCTACAAGGTGGCCGAGATCCTGGATTCCATGTTCGGCTATCGTCACGAGCCCTACCGGGCCTTCGGTTTTTTCCCGGCCCGGGTGGACGATCTCCTCAATTTTCTTCCGGCCCGGCTGGCGGCCCTCTTTCTGGCCCTGGCGGCCCCTCTGGTGGGACTTTCGGCCCGGAGGGCCCTGATCACAGCCCTTAGAGACGGCCCCAAGCATCCCTCTCCGAACTCCGGCTGGCCCCAGGCGGCGCTCGCCGGGGCCCTGGGAGTGGCCCTCGGAGGCCCCATTCCCTACCCCCGGGGGTGGGAGGAACGGGCCTGGTTCGGGGACCCCTTGCGAGGGCTAAAAATCCACGACATAAAAAAAGGGGTTCGCCTCGTCAGGGTGGCGGCCCTGATGACGGGCCTTTTTATCCTGCTCCTGGAGGTGTTTCTATGGAGATCCGGCTACCGGAGCTTGATCCACGCTATTACGAAAGGGCTTCTCGCCGCCTAGACAACCTCACCAAACCTAAAGGAAGCCTGGGTTACCTGGAGGAGATCGCCCGCCGTTACGTGCATATCACCCAGGATCCCGAACCCCGCCTGCCGCTGCGGAAGAGGGTCTATGTCTTTGCCGGGGACCACGGGGTGGTGGAGGAAGGGGTGAGCACCTATCCCCAGGAGGTCACCCGCCAGATGATTTACAATTTTCTTGCCGGCGGGGCCGGGATCAACGTCATCGCCCGGCAGGCGGGCGCGGAGGTCTTCGTGGTGGACGTGGGGGTGGCCGGAGAGGTGGAGGCTGAGGGCCTGATCAGGCGCAAGGTGGTCTCCGGGACCCGGAACCTGGCCCGGGAGCCGGCCATGAGCCGGGAGGAGGCCGAAGCGGCCCTGCGGGTGGGCCTGGAGCTTGCGGAGGAAGCCGCCCGGGAGGGGGTGCAGCTCCTCATCCCCGGGGACATGGGCATAGGTAACACCACCCCCTCGGCCTGCCTGATCTGTCATTTCCTGGGGGAGCCCCCCGAGCGCATCGTGGGTCGCGGGACCGGGGTGGACGACGAGGGTTATCGACGGAAGATCTCCGTGGTGCGTCGGGCCCTGGAACGCCATCGACCGAAGGACCCCATTGAGGCCCTGGCGGCCTTCGGGGGGGCGGAGATCGGGGCCATTGCCGGGCTCTTCCTGGGCGGGGCCCGGAATCGGGTTCCCGTAGTCATGGACGGTTTCATTTCGCTGGCGGGATTTCTGGTGGCCCGGGCCCTGGCTCCGGGCCTGGAGAACTTTATCTTCTGCGGGCATGTTTCCGCGGAAAACGGGGCCCGTCCGGCCTTTCGGAAGCTGGGCCTCCGGCCCATCCTGGACCTCGACCTGCGGCTGGGAGAGGGGACCGGAGCGGCCCTGGCCAGCCTGGTCATCGAGACCGCCCTTCGCATCTACCGGGAAATGGCCACCTTCGAGGGGGCCGGGGTCTCGCGGGGCAGGGAGTTTGAATCTCAGAACTGAGTTCTCCGCCCTGAGAACGGCTCTGGCCTTTTTCACCCGTTTTCCGGTAAAGACCCCGGACTTTCGTCCGGCCGAGGCCGTGACTTATCTTCCCCTGGTGGGGGCCCTTCTCGGGGGGCCTAATTTCCTCCTGCTGAAACTCCTTTCCCCCCGCTTCGGG
>JALWCD010000127.1 GCA_027036915.1 Thermodesulfatator sp.
GAGCGGGAGGGTCGGCTGGTAATCATGCGTTTTCTGCACGACGAGCTGGATTTCAAACACCTGGCCGACCTCTGCGGGGTGGATTATCTGGGCTGGAAGGGCAAACGTAAAAAACCGACCCGCTTCGAGGTGGTCTACAACCTCTATTCCCTCTCCCGGAAGGAACTCTTGAGGATAAAGGTTCCGGTGTCGGAAGAGGATCCTAGGGTGCCCTCGGTCACGAGTATCTGGCGGGTGGCCAACTGGTTCGAGCGGGAATGCTATGACATGTTCGGTATTCGATTTGAGGGCCATCCCGATCTCCGGCGGCTTCTCATGCCGGAAGATTGGGCGGGCCATCCCCTGCGCAAGGATCACCCCTTGGAACTGGAAGAGGAGTGGCCCGAGTATGAAAAGTTACGGGAGAAGGCCCGGGAACTTTCCCGTTACGAGTGGGGGGATCGGCGGGTAAGGGGAGGTTAAGATGGCGCCCACGGTGGAAATTCACTCCAGACAGATCGGGCATCCCGAATGGGAAGAGCCTTTCGTAGTTAATATGGGCCCTCAGCACCCCTCCACGCACGGGGTGCTGCGCCTCTTTCTGGAACTCGATGGCGAGACCATCGTGGGGTGCGATCCCCGGATAGGGTATCTTCACCGGGGGCTGGAAAAACTTTCGGAGAACCTGACCTACAGTCAGGCCCTGGTCCTTACGGATCGTCTGGACTACATCTCCTCGGCGGCCAACAATACCGGTTATTGCCTGGCGGTGGAGAAGCTTATGGGACTTAGCGTTCCCCGCCGGGCCAGACTCCTGCGGACCATCGTCTGCGAGATGGCCCGGATCTCAAGCCACCTTCTCTGGCTGGCCACCCACGCCCTGGATATCGGGGCCATGACGGTCTTCCTCTACTGTTTCCGCGACCGGGAATGGTTGCTCGACATCTATGAGAAGATCTGCGGGGCCCGGCTTACGGTGAGCTATACCCGCATCGGCGGGGTGAGGCTTGATTTTACGTCGGAGATCGTGGAGGAACTCTATCGCTTTACCGAGGAATTCCCCTCCCGGATCACGGATTACGAGACCCTGATCGACGTGAATCGTATCTGGCTCAAGCGCACCAAGGGCATAGCGGTGGTTCCTCCGGAGAAAGCCCTAAACCTGGGGCTCACCGGGCCTTCCCTTCGGGGCTCCGGGGTGCCCTACGACGTAAGGAAGTTCAGGCCCTATGACGCTTACGATGAGGTGGAGTTCGAGGTGCCCGTGGGCCAGAACGGCGATACCTACGATCGGTACCGGGTGCGGATGGAGGAGATGCGTCAGGCCAACCGGATCATCCGGCAGTGTCTGGACAAACTTTCGGAGACCGAGGGCGAGCCGGTGGTGGCGGAGGGGGCCCCGGATCTTCTCATGCCGGAGAAGAAAAAGGCTCCCCAGGCCGTACCCCATCCCAAGAAGGGTTTCCTGGTCAAAGGGGCCGAGGTCCCGGTGGTGCCCGAGGGTGAGGTCTATGTCTCTATTGAGGCCCCCAAGGGGGAGCTGGGCTACTACATCGTAAGTGATGGCTCGGGGAAGCCCTGGCGGGTGAGGGTGAGGGCGCCTTCTTTCGTGCATATTTCGGCCATTCCCGAGATGGTCAAGGGCCACATGGTGGCGGATATCATTGCGGTCATAGGGACGCTGGATGTGGTTCTCGGGGAATGTGATCGTTAGGAGGAGGGGGAATGGAGGGCATCCTTAAAGCGGTTCTGCCGGGCCTCATCCTGGTGGGGGAAGCCCTGGTGCTCCTGGTGGTGGCTCTTCTGCACGTGGCCTACACCACTTATGCCGAACGAAAAGTCATCGGGCGCATGCAGCAGCGGCTGGGGCCGAATCGGGTGGGGCCCCGGGGATTGCTTCAGCCCATTGCGGACGTCCTCAAGCTCCTTACCAAGGAAGACATTGTTCCGCTGGGGGCGGAGAAAGGGCTTTTCTATCTCGCGCCCTTCATCTCGCTGGTGGCCGGGGCCACCAGTCTGGCGGTTATTCCGGTCTGGGAAAAGTTTGTGCTGGCCAACGTGAACGTGGGGCTGCTGGTGGTGTTGGCCCTGAGTTCCCTTTCCTCCTACGGTGTGATCCTTTCCGGCTGGGCCTCCAATTCGCGATATGCCTTTCTGGGCGGTCTCCGGGCCTCGGCCCAGGTGGTAAGTTACGAGGTGGCCATGGCCCTTTCCCTAGTGGGGGTGATACTCCTGGCCGGCTCCATGAATCTGGCCGAGATCGTGAAGGCCCAGGCTGCAAGCCCATTCAAGGTTTACGCCATTCCCCAGATTGTAGGGTTCTTCGTCTTCATGGTTTCGGCCATCGCCGAGACCAACCGGGTGCCCTTTGATCTTCCCGAGGCCGAGACCGAGCTGGTGGCCGGTTATTTCGTGGAATACAGCGGTATTCGTTTCGGCCTCTTCTATCTGGCGGAATATTTCGGCATGGTGGTCATGAGCGCGGTGGCGGTGACCTGTTTTCTCGGGGGGTGGTCCGGGCCCTTTGAGGTCCCGGGGTTACCCTTTTTCTGGTTCCTCCTGAAACTCTATGCTCTGCTCTTCCTCTATATCTGGGTGCGGGCGACCCTGCCCCGTTACCGCTACGACCAGCTCATGGGCCTGGGCTGGAAGATCCTGATTCCGCTCTCGCTTCTCAATATCCTGATTACAGGCCTGATCAAGCTCTGGGTTTAGGAGAGGAAGATGAATCCGATCCGGACCATATTTTTGACTGAGATTGCCAGGGGCCTGTGGCTCACGCTGAGGAAGATGTTCTCCCGGCCGGTCACGGTGCAGTATCCCGAGGAGAGGAAACCCGTGGCCCCGGGGTTCCGCGGGCGGCACGCCCTGGTGCGGGATTCGGAGACCGGTCGCGAACGCTGTATAGGCTGTTTGCGCTGCGCCAAGGTCTGTCCCTCGCGTTGTATCCACATCGAGACCGAAAGGGATCCCGAGACCAAACGCCTGGTGGTCAAACGCTACGAGGTGGAGGTCCTGAGATGTGTCTTCTGCGGCTATTGTGAGGAAGTCTGTCCGGTGAACGCCATCGTGCTCACGGAATTTTATGAATACGTGGGCTATCGACGGGAGGACCTTTACTTTGACAAGGAGCGTTTGCTGGCCAACTGGGATGAATTTTTAGCCACTCAGAAACGTCCCTACTTCAATCCTTACTGGAAGCCGCGCGGTGTGCCGGAGAAGATGCTCCCGGCTCCCAAGAGGAAGGCCGAGGGGGTATAGAGTATGGAGAAGGTACTTTTCGGATATCTGGCCTTTGCCATCCTGGCTTCGGCTCTGCTGGTGGTTCTTTCGCGCCATGCGGTCAAGGCCGTGCTCTGGGGCCTGGTGATGTTTCTGCATCAGGCGGTGCTCTTTCTGACCCTTCAGGCGGAATTTCTGGCGGCCATTCAGATCCTGGTTTATGCCGGGGCCGTCCTGGTGCTTTTCCTTTTCGTAATCTATCTCATCAATCTCCGGGAAGAGCTGAAGTGGCCGAAATTCCTGGCTACCTATCCCCTGGCCTTTCTGGTGATCTTTTTCTTTCTGGTGCTGGCCGGGGCGGGGATTTCCGGTTTTACGCCGGCCCCCGCAAAAGGCATCCTTAGCACCCAGGCCCTCCTTTCCCGGGGGCATGCCCGTCTCCTGGGCGAACATCTCTTTCGGGAACACATCCTGGCCTTTGAGGCCGCCGGGGTACTTCTGCTGGTGGCGGTCCTGGGGGCCGTGGTGCTGGTGAGGCGCATACGGGAGGAGGAGAGATGATACCTCTTAACTGGTATCTCTATCTGGCCCTGGCGCTTTTTGCCGTGGGGCTATTTGGTTTTGTGACCCGTCGGAATGTAATTATCGTGCTCCTTTCCATCGAGATCATGCTGAACGCCGCCAACGTGGCGCTCGCGGCTCTGGGGACCAGGATGCAGGATGTAACCGGGCATATCGTGGTCTTCTTCGTCATTGCGGTGGCGGCCGCCGAGGCCGCGATCGGACTCTCATTGGTGGTTCTCCTTTATAAGCGTTTTCGGGAAGTGCATCTGGACGAAGTAAAGATGCTCAAGGGGTAGGGCCATGCACGCTGAGACGGCAAAATACGTAAGTGAGGCCTTGCATTATGCGGTCTGGATCCCGGGGCTTCCGCTCCTGGCCTCGGTGATTACCCTGATCTTCGGGCGAAGGTTTTTGAGGGACAAGGCCCACTGGCTACCCTGTCTGGCGGTCTTTGGTTCCTTTCTGCTTTCGCTTAAGGTCCTCTGGGAGGTCATCCACGGCACCTGGGCCAACTTCGATCTTTTCTCCTGGGTGGTGGCGGCCGATATCAAAGTGGGAGTGGGCTTTCAGATCGACCCCCTTTCGGCCATGATGCTGGCCATGGTCTGTTCTCTGGCCTTCCTCATTCATGTTTACTCCATCGGATATATGGCCGGGGATCCGGGTTACTATCGGTTCTTCGCCTATATTTCCCTTTTTACCTTTTCCATGCTCATGCTGGTTTCGGCCAACAATTTCCTTCAGCTCTTTTTCGGCTGGGAGGCGGTGGGACTCTGTTCCTACCTTCTCATAGGCTTCTGGTACGAAAAGAAGAGCGCGGCCGACGCGGCCAAGAAGGCCTTTATCGTCAACCGGTTCGGGGATTTCGGTTTCGCCCTGGGGGTCTTTCTGGTCTTCGTTTACTTTGGAAGTCTTTACTATCAGGATGTCTTTTCCCGGGTTCACGAGATCGCCGATCATCACCTCAATCTCCTAGGTCATTCGGTGGCCGTGCCCACGCTGATCGCGCTTCTTCTTTTCTGCGGCGCTCTGGGTAAGAGTGCTCAGTTTCCGCTCCACGTGTGGTTGCCGGACGCCATGGAGGGTCCCACTCCGGTCTCGGCCCTCATTCACGCCGCCACCATGGTCACGGCCGGGGTCTTCATGGTAGCCCGGTGTCACGCCATTTTCGAGCTTTCCCCTGCGGCCATGGCGGTGGTGGCCGCGGCCGGGACCATCACCTGTTTCATGGCCGCGACCATTGCTCCCACGCAGTTCGACATCAAGCGTGTGATTGCTTACTCCACCCTTTCCCAGCTGGGCTACATGTTTATGGCCTGCGGGGTGGGGGCCTTTGCCGCCGGTATGTTCCATCTCTTCACCCACGCCTACTTCAAGGCCCTCCTCTTCCTGGGGGCCGGAAGTGTGATCCACGCCATGCACCACGCCCCGGATCCCAACGATATGCGTTATATGGGGGGGCTCAAGAGGTATATGCCGGTCACCTACTGGACGTTCCTCATCGCTTCTCTTTCCATAGCCGGTATCCCGGGCTTGGCCGGGTTCTTCAGTAAGGACGAAATCCTGGCTTCGGCCTTCTTTTCGCCCTACCCTTGGGGGAGGCTGGTCTGGGCGGTGGGCACCTTTGTGGCCTTTCTTACGGCCTTTTACTCCTTCCGGGTGGTCTTCATGACCTTCCACGGAGAGTTCCGGGGCCGTGAGGTCCTGCACGGCAAAGAACCCCATGAATCTCCCAAGGTGATGACCATCCCTCTCATGTTGATTGCCATCGGGGCCGTTTCGGCCGGCTGGATCGGAATTCCGGAGGTTCTGGGGGGCGGTAATCATTTTGCTCATTTCATGGCCCCGGTCCTGGGCCATCTTGAGTTCCATGTTCCGGAGGGCTTCGAGCATTCGGAGAAGGCCCTGGAGTTCGCCCTCATGGGGATTTCCACTCTGGCCGGTCTTCTCGGAATCGGTCTGGCCTGGCTGGTCTATGTGAAGAGACCCGTCCTTCAGCGCCTGGTCCCGGAGAGGTTGCCCCGCCTTTACCGTTACCTTTATCGGAAGTGGTACTGGGATGAAATCTATCTCTACCTCATTGTGAAACCCACTCTCTGGGTGGCCAACACCTTCGTGGGGCTTATCGTGGACACCTTCGTGATCGAAGGCACGGTGAACGGTCTTCCAGAGGCGGTGCGGGTGACCGGCGGTGGACTGAGAAGGTTCCAGTCCGGGGTGGTGCAGCATTACGCCTTAATCATGGCCGTTGGGGTTTTGGCGCTCTTTATGCTTCTACACTATTACTTTTAGACGGGGTTGAGCCTATGATGGATCTCAGGATGGCGGAATTTCCCCTGCTTTCCTTAATTATCTGGCTCCCGGTGGCCGGTGCGGTCTTGCTCTTTCTCATTCCCCGTCGGGCCGAAGGTCTCATCAAGGGCCTGGCCCTGGTGGTGGCGCTGGCGGATCTGGCGGTGAGTCTGCCTCTCTGGTTCAGCTTCGACAGATCTTTTGCCGGATTTCAGTTCGTGGAAAAACATCCCTGGATAAAGGCCCTGGGGGTGCAGTACTTTCTGGGGGTGGATGGGATAAGCGTTCTTTTCATTCTCCTTTCGGCCCTCATCACCATCCTCTGCATCCTGATTTCCTGGGAATCCATCACCAGGAAGGTGAAGGAGTTTTACATTGCCCTTCTCCTTACCTCCGCGGCCATGATCGGGGTCTTCTGTGCCCTGGATCTTTTCCTTTTCTATGTCTTCTGGGAGGCCATGCTCATCCCGATGTATCTCATCATCGGGATCTGGGGAGGCCCGCGCAGGCTTTACGCCACCATCAAGTTCTTCCTCTATACCCTCATCGGCTCGGTTCTCATGTTGATCGGCATCATCGTGATTTACTTCCAGGCCGGAACCTTCGAGGTTCCAGAGCTTGTCCAGATGGGCTTACCCCAGGGGCTTCAGCTTATTCTTTTCCTGGCTTTCTTTGCGGCCTTCGCGGTGAAGGTCCCCATGTGGCCGGTGCATACCTGGCTTCCCGACGCCCATACCGAGGCTCCCACCGCGGGGTCGGTCATCCTGGCGGGCATCCTCATCAAGATGGGGGCCTACGGTTTCCTGCGGTTTTCGCTGAGTTTCTTTCCCCAGGCCACCCTGGCCCTGGCCGTGCCGATGCTAGTGCTCTCCATCGTGGCCATCATTTACGGGGCCCTGGCCTGTCTGGCCCAGAGCGATCTCAAGCGGCTTATTGCTTACAGTTCCGTAAGTCACATGGGGTTCGTGACCCTCGGGATCTTTTCCCTTACAGCCAACGGGGTGGAAGGGGCCATCCTCCAGATGATCAACCACGGGGTGGTCACCGGGGCGCTCTTTATGTGCGTGGGGATTGTTTACGATCGCACCCACAGCCGGGAGATTTCCTACTACGGGGGGTTGGCCTCGGTTATGCCTATCTATGCCGCCTTCTTTCTGGTCTTCACCATGGCCTCCATCGGTTTACCGGGTACGAACGGCTTCGTGGGGGAATTCCTGATCCTTCTCGGGACTTTCCAGGCCAAAAAGTGGGCCGCGGCCCTGGCGGCCACCGGGGTGATCCTGGGGGCCTGTTATATGCTCTGGCTCTACCAGCGGGTCTTCTGTCAGAAGGTTAACCCTCAGATTGCCCGTCTGCCGGAGATGAACCTGAGGGAAACCGTAGCGCTCCTTCCCATGTTGATCCTGGTCCTGTGGATAGGTGTTTATCCCAAGCCTTTTCTCTCTTTCATGCATGTTTCGGTGAAGGCTCTCCTCCAGCACGTGCACTCGGCCGGTTCTGCAATTCCCTTAAGCCAGCTCATAAAGGAGGGGCTCCATGCCGTTTTCCCTGTTTAATCTGAAGGCGCTCTCCCCGGAGATATTTTTGGTAGTGGTGGCTTCCCTGATGGTTCTTTTCGATCGGGCCATCCGGGCCAAAGATTTCTTCTTCTGGACGGGACTTTTCGGAACGGTGCTTGCCTGGTGGCTGGCCCGGGAGAGTCTGGGGCTGGCCTTTGGGGGAAGTTACCTGGCCGACCACTACGGGTTTTTCTTCAAGACCATTTTTCTTCTGAGTCTTTTCCTGAGTCTGCTTATTTCTCCGGCTTATGCCAGAAGGGAAGGCTTTCATTTCGGGGAGTACTACGGTCTGCTTTATTTCGCGGTTTGCGGTATGATGCTCATGGCCTCGGGTACGGACCTGCTGGTGATCTACCTGGGTCTTGAGCTCATGAGCCTTTCGGTCTATGTCCTGGTGGCTCTGGACTGGCGCGATTCCCGGGGTCTTGAGGGCGGTCTCAAGTATTTTCTCCTGGGCTCTCTGGCCTCGGCCTTTCTGGTGATGGGGCTGGCCTTCATCTACGGGCAGACCGGAAGCCTTAATCTCCTTGAGATCAAGCGGCAGCTTACGGTTTCGGCTTCCGAGATGGCGGTGCTTTCCGGGATCGTATTTTTCATGGTGGCCCTGGGGTTCAAGGTGGCCATGGTACCCTTTCATATGTGGGCTCCAGATGCCTACGAAGGGGCGCCCACTCCGGTGACGGCTTTCATGTCCGTGGCGGCCAAGGCCGCAGGGTTTGCCGCTCTGGGTAGAATCTTTCTTCTGGCCTTTGCCCCGGCCCATATCTTCTGGATGAAACTTCTGGTGCCTCTGGCCGTGCTCACCATGTTTGTGGGAAACATCCTGGCGGTGGTGCAGACCAATATCAAGCGCCTGCTGGCCTACTCCTCGGTGGCCCACGCCGGCTACGTTTTGCTCGGGATCGCGGTCGGGACCAGAGAGGGACTCTCGGCGGTCCTGCTCTACCTTTTCGTCTACGCCTTTATGAACATCGGGGCCTTTGCGGTGGTGACCCTCCTTCAGCGGGAAAGCGGGGCCGGAGAGAGCATCTTTGACTATCAGGGGCTGGCCAAGCTTTATCCTGTGCCGGCCTTCCTCATGTTGCTTTTCATGTTTTCCCTTACGGGGATCCCCCCCACGGCGGGCTTCATCGGTAAGTTCTATCTCTTCCGTTCCGTGGTGCACGCCGGGCATCCCTGGCTGGCGGTGCTCGCGGTGCTCGCGAGCGTGATTGCGGCCTATCCCTACCTTAGAATCGTCATGTTGATGTACATGCGGGAACCGGAGAGGCAGATCCGGCCGGTGGCTTCTCCCTCTCTATGGCTGGCCCTTGGTCTTTCAGCCGTGGGTGTTATCCTCATCGGGGTCTACCCCGGCTCTCTCCTTCACACCGTCATGGGAAGCGTTTTTTAAGCCCCCTAAGGCAGACCCTGGGAGCCGGAGTCGTGGGGGCTGGTGTGGGAGATCTTCTGGGAGCATCCTTTCCGAGGACCTGGAAAACGATTGAGGGTTGAAAGGGGAAAGAAACGAGGGTAAAAAGGATCAGGCTTTAAGGGAGGGCGGAAGATGTTTACGGTGCTGGTGGTGGTACAGGTTATACTGGCCGTTTTTCTGGTGGCTATCGTCTTGATCAATGTGGGTAAAGGGTCCGAAGTAGGAGCGGTTTTTACCGGCAGTCAGGCCATTTTTGGCGGCGCCGGGCCGGGAACCTTCCTGAACAAGGTTACGGCTTTA
>JALWCD010000128.1:0-811 GCA_027036915.1 Thermodesulfatator sp.
CCTTTCGGCCTTCGTGCACGGGCTGGCGGGCTTTGCCTTTGCACTTCTCGCCGTACCTCTCCTTTCCCTGCAGGCTCCATTGCGTGAAATCGTGCCGCTGGTGGCCCTTTTCGGTTTTACCATGAACGCCCTCATGCTCTGGTGGATGCGAAGGAGCTTCCGCCTGAGACCGGTGGCAGGACTTATTCTGGGGGCCGTGCCCGGGGTTTTCCTGGGGGCCCGGGCCCTGGGACTCTTTCCGGAAAAGCTTCTCCGTTTTCTTCTCTTTCTGGCGGTGGCGCTTTACGTGGGCTGGGAAAACCTTTCCCCCGGAGGACGCAGACTCAGGCTTTCTCCAGCCTGGGGGCCGGTTTTCGGATTTCTCGCCGGGCTCCTGGGGGGCATGCTCAACACCCCCGGGCCTCCGGTGGTGATCTATGTGAGCCTCCTCCGCATGGATAAGGATCACCTGAAAAGCGCCCTCCAGGGGACCTTCCTGAGCATCGTGGCCTGCATGGTCCTGGCCCACGGACTCTTCGGATACCTCCATCCGCAAATCCTGAAACGGTATGTCCTTTATCTTCCGGTGGTTCTCGGGGGCATGGTCCTGGGACAGCTGATCTATTTTCGGCTGGGGGAACGCTCCTATCACCGTTTGATTCACCTTTTTCTTTTTCTCTCGGCCCTGGCCGCCTTCCTCAAGGTTTTCCGGTAAGGGGCTCCCTTGCCGAGAACCTACAACCGGAATAGATTGAGGGAGAAAACCCGGAGGAGAAAAGCCTTGAAGGTCAAACACTGGATGGTGAAGGAGGTTATTACCGTCTCTCCAGGC
>JALWCD010000128.1:821-2861 GCA_027036915.1 Thermodesulfatator sp.
GTCTCTCCGGGCGCCAGCCTGGAGGAAGCCATTCAGCTCATGAAAAGACACGCCATTCGTCATCTCCCGGTGGCGGAGGGGGGAAAACTGCTGGGGCTGGTTACCGAAAGCAGCATCCGTCAGTACGCCCGCCCGGAGGAACTTTCCCGGGCGGTACGGGAAGTGATGATTCTGAATCCCATCACGGTTTCCCCGGAGGCCACCATTGACGAGGCCGCCCGCCTCATCTATCGCTACAAGATCGGCGGGCTTCCGGTGGTGGAAAATCACCGTTTAGTGGGTATAATCACCATTACGGATTTGTTGGAGGCCTTTATCGAACTGATGGGGCTTTTGCGTTCCAGTTCGCGGGTGGACGTGATTCCGAAGGAGCCGGAGGGGCTGGACGGGGTGCTGGAAATCATTCGGGAACACGGAGGCCGGGTCATTTCCATCGGGATGGATGTGGAGCCCGGGGGTGAGAAGGTTTATTACATCCGGCTGGAAAAGATGCCGGTTGAGCCCCTGGCTTCGGCCCTTGAGGTGGCGGGCCACCGGGTGATCTCGGTGGTGGACTAAAAAATTGAGGAGGGCGTCATGGGAGAGTTCAGGGTTCGCAAAACCATCGACGAGATCAACGAGAAGATCAGGCGGGGCGAGGCCGTGGTGGTCACGGCGGAGGAGATGGTCAAGATCGTGCGCGAGGTGGGGCCGGAGGAGGCCGCCCGCGAGGTGGACGTGGTGACCACCGGGACCTTCTCTCCCATGTGTTCCTCCGGGGCTTTCATCAATTTCGGACATACTGTACCCACCATCAAGGCTTACCGGGTGTGGTTGAACGGGGTGCCGGCCTATGCCGGGCTTGCGGCGGTGGACATCTACATCGGGGCCACGGAGCCGGTCGAGGACGACCCCTTGAACAAGGTCTTTCCCGGGGAGTTTCGCTACGGCGGTGGGCACGTGATCCACGACCTGGTGGCCGGAAAGAAGGTCCATCTTCGGGCCATCGCCTACGGCACCCACTGTTATCCCCGAAAAGAATACGAGGCGGAGATTACGCTTAAGGACCTTCCCTATGCCGTGCTTTGCAATCCCCGAAACGCCTATCAGAACTACAATTGCGCCATCAATCTCTCGGATAAGACCCTTTACACCTACATGGGGATCCTGCGGCCGCATGCCGGAAACGCCAACTACGCCACCGCCGGCCAGCTCTCCCCCCTTCTCAAGGACCCCTATCTCCGGACTATCGGGATCGGGACCCGGATCTTCCTGGGGGGAGCCAAGGGTTATGTGATCTATGCCGGAACCCAGCACAACATGCAGGTCAAACGCACGGAGAAAGGGGTTCCGCTTACCCCGGCGGCCACCCTCATGGTCCTTGGAGATCTCAAGGAAATGGACCCCCGCTGGGTGGTGGGAACCAGTCATCTGGGGTACGGCTGCTCCATGGCCGTGGGCCTGGGGATCCCCATCCCCATCCTCAACGAGGAGGTGGCCCGCTACGCCGGGCTCGGAGACGATGAACTCTTCACCCAGGTGGTGGACTACGCTTATGACTATCCCAACGGGATAAAGCGCAATTACGGTTTCGTAAGCTATGCCGAGCTCAAGAGCGGCAAGATCAAGGTCCTGGACAAGGAGGTCCCCACGGTGCCCATCTCAAGTTACGTGCGGGCCCGCGAGATCGCCGAGATCCTGAAGGACTGGATCAGGAAGGGCGAGATGCTTCTTACCGAACCGGTAGCCCCGATTCCGGGAGCGGAGCTTTTCCCTTTTCGGCCCCGTAACTGGTGATTCCCCGGTCTTTGAGGCGAAAGCTTTCGGGCTTTCGCCGGGTGGCGGTGGCCCTTTCCGGGGGGGTGGACAGTGCGGTGTTGACCGCCGCCGTCGCCCGGGTGCTCGGCCCGGAAGCCGTGTTAACCCTTACGGCCACCGGGCCCATCTTTCCCCCCGAGGAACTCAAACTCGCCCGGCGGACCGCACGCCTCCTTGGGGTGGTCCATCAGGAGGTGCGGTTTGAGGCCCTGCGTCTTCCGGCTTTCCGGGAGAACCCCCCGG
>JALWCD010000129.1 GCA_027036915.1 Thermodesulfatator sp.
CCCCCAAAAGGGTGCTTGAGGCCAAAGAGGCCCTGCGCAGGGCCTCTTTGGCCTCAAGCACCCTTTTGGGGGTGTTCACGGCCACCCGGGCACAGAAGGCCACCCCCGGAAACCCGGCCAGGATCTCGGCCACTTTCAAAGGGTATCCGTAAACCCCGGGATCCCGCCCCTCGGGGGTGGTGGTGGTCCGCTGGCCGGGGAGGGTGGTGGGGGAGAGCTGGCCTCCGGTCATGCCGTAGACGGTGTTATTGACCATGATGGCCGTGATGCGCTCTCCCCGGGCCGCGGCGTGCAGGCTTTCCGTAAGTCCGATGGCGGCGAAATCGCCGTCGCCCTGGTAGGTAAAGACCACCAGCTCCGGTCGGGCCCGCTTGGCCCCGGTGGCCGCGGCACAGGCCCGGCCGTGAGGGGCCTCACAGATGTCCACATCGAAATAGTAATAGAGAAAACAGGCGCACCCGATGGAGGCCACCCCGTAGGCCCTCTCCCGGATCCCGAGTTCCTCCAGGACCTCGGCCAGCAGACGATGAGCTATTCCGTGGTGGCACCCGGGGCAGTAGTGAAAGGAGCGGTCCGTGAGAATCCGCGGAAAGGTGAAGGCTTTCATTTTCCGGCGGCCAGGCACCGTTTGATCCTCCGATAGATATCTTCCGGGGCCGGGAGGTCACTCGGGGGGAAGGCCTGAAGTTCCACTTCCGAGCGCCCGCACACGCTCAAGCGCACGTCTTCCACCATCTGGCCGCAGTTGAGTTCCACCACCAGGAACCGCACCCCCCGGGCCGCAAGCTCCCGAAAGGGTTTTTCCGGAAAAGGGAAGAGTGTCACCGGCCGCACGAAGGCCACCGGATACCCCTTCTCCCGGGCCATCTCCACGGCTTCCTTTACGATGCGGGAAAGCGACCCGAAGGCCGCAACCGCAAGCTCGGCTCCCTCGGTGTAGAGGATCTCGGCCCGGGCCTCCCGCCGCATGGCCCGGTACTTCTTCTGCAGAAGTTCGTTCCGGGCCCGTAATTCTCCCGGCCCGAGATACAGGCTGCGAAGGGTCCGCCCCGGACGGCCTCTAGCGCCGGTCAGGGCCCAGTCCTTGGGGTACTCCTTGAGGCGAAGCTTTCGAGGACGCAGGGGCTCTTTCATCTGCCCCAGGAGGGCGTCGGTAAGGATCATGGCCGGTTGACGATACTTTTCCGCCAGCTCGAAGGCCCTGGCCGTAAGCTCGTAGGCCTCCTGGATGCTAGCCGGGGAAAGCACCAGAAAGTGATAATCCCCGTGCCCGGCCCCGCGGGTGGCCTGGAAATAGTCTCCCTGAGAGGCCTCGATTCCTCCGAGTCCCGGGCCGCCACGCGAAACGTTCACCACCACCGCCGGAAGTTCCAGAGCGGCGAGATAAGAGAAGGTTTCAGCCATAAGGGAGATGCCGGGGCTTGAGGAGGAGGTCATGGCCCGCACTCCGGTGGAGACGGCCCCGAGGAGCATGTTCACCGCGGCCAGTTCGCTTTCGGCCTGCAGAAACACTCCTCCGCGTTTGGGTAGCTCCCGGGCCATGAGCTCCGGGATCTCGTTCTGAGGCGTGATGGGATAGCCGAAGTAACAGCGGCAACCGGCCTCTAGGGCCCCCAGAGCGATGGCCTCGGAACCCTTGACCAGAATGGGTTTCACCTCAAACTACCTCCAGAACCACATCCGGACACATGAGATAACACACTCCACAGCCCGTGCATTTGTCCGGCGAAACGATTTCCACCACCTTGTAACCCTGAAGGTTGCGCCGGTTGCCCACCGAAAGGACCCCCTTGGGGCAGAAATGCACACAGAGGCCGCACCCCTTGCATCTTTCGGGGAAAGCCACCCTCACCCTGAGACGGGCCACCTAAGCCTCCCCAAGTTTCCCCCAGACGGCCTCCAGTTCCTCCGGAGTTTCGGCCTGAAGAACCTTAATCTCCGGATCGGTGACCGTGCGTTTGATGAGGCCGGAAAGAACCTTTTTGGGCCCGGCCTCAAGGAAGATCCGCACCCCCTGACGGACCATGAAAAGCACGCTCTCCACCCAGCGCACCGGAGAGAGCATCTGCCGGCTCAGGGCCTCCCGGATCCTCTCCGGAGAGGTCTCCGCGGTTGCGGTCACGTTCAGGACCACGGGGATTCGGGCCTCGCTCATGGGGATTTCGGCCAGGGCGGCCTCGAACTCCCGGGCCGCGGCTTCCATCAGGGGAGAATGAAAGGCCCCGGAGACCGGAAGCCTCACCACCCGCCTGGCCCCGGCGGCCCTGGCCTTCTCCGCCGCCTCCGCAGCCGCGGACTCTTCCCCGCTGATCACGCTCTGCTCCGGGGAATTGTGGTTGGCCAGATAGACCCGCCCGGAAACCTCCCGGAGAATCTCCTCCAGTCTCTCCCGGGCAAGGCCGATCACCGCGTACATGGCCCCCGGAGCGTTCTTGCCGGCCTGCGCCATGAGTTCCCCGCGGAGTTTCACCAGCCTGAAGGTGTCCTCCAGGGAGAGGACCCCCGCGGCACACAGGGCCGAAAACTCGCCCAGGCTGTGCCCGGCAAAAAAAGCCGGGCGAAGGCCTCTTTCGGCCAGGACGCGCCAGACCGCCAGATTCACCGCCGTAAGCGCCGGCTGAAGATACTCGGTGGCCGTGAGGGCTTCGGCCGGCCCCTCGAAACAGAGCTTTTTCACCGGAAACCCGGTGATCCTTTCGGCGGTTTCAAAGACCTCCCGGGCTTCGGGAAAGGCCTCCCACAGGCCCTTCCCCATCCCCACGTACTGGGACCCTTGGCCGGGGAAGACTACAGCCAGCAACTATTCCTCCTCTTCCCCGAAGTCGAACTCTTCCTCCTCTTCCTCGAAGGC
>JALWCD010000130.1:0-2041 GCA_027036915.1 Thermodesulfatator sp.
GGGAATTGATGCCGAGGCCCTCCTGGCCCTTTTTTCCCGGGCCGGTGGGACGATCTTCGGTTTCATCGACATGTTTTCCGGAGGGGCCCTGCGGCGGCTTTCGGTCTGTGCCCTGGGGATCATGCCCTACATCAGTGCTTCCATTATTTTGCAGCTTCTCACGGTGGTCTATCCCTCGCTCAAGGAGATGCAGAAGGAGGGTCCGGAGGGCCGCCGGAAGATGGCCTACTATACCCGATATCTCACGGTGCTTATATGTCTTATTCAGGGATTCGGAATCGCGGTGGGGCTGGAGAAGATGACGGCCCCCAACGGGGATCCGGTGGTCATGTTTCCGGGCTGGGGGTTCCGTCTTCTTACCATGCTGACGCTGACCGCTGGTTCTCTGTTTCTGGTCTGGCTCGGGGAGCAGATCACCGAACACGGCATCGGAAACGGTATCTCCATTCTCATTTTTGCCGGTATCGTGGCGCGTCTGCCTTCGGCCATTATTAACACCTTTCGTTTTGTTAAGACCGGGGAACTTTCCGGAGCGGTGCTCTTTTTTGTCTTGCTTCTGGTGGTGGCGGTGCTGGCCTTTACCTGTTTCATGGAAATGGCCCAGCGCCGGATCCCCATCCATTATGCCCGCCGGATGGTGGGCCGACAGGTGGTGGGGGGTCAGAGTACCTATCTTCCGATCAAGGTGAACACGGCGGGGGTTATTCCGCCCATTTTTGCCTCTTCGGTGCTCATGTTTCCGGCCACCGTCTCCACTTTTGTGCCCCTGGCCTTTTTCCAGACCCTTTCGAGTTATCTGCGGCCGGGGCAGTGGCTTTACGAGATTCTTTACGTAATTTTGATCATATTCTTCTGCTATTTTTATACCGCCATCATTTTCAATCCCCAGGAGATAGCGGATAATCTCAAGAAATGGGGGGGATTCATACCGGGGATTCGGCCGGGGCGGGCCACGGAGGAGTTCCTGGACCGGGTGCTAAACCGGGTGACCCTTATCGGGGCCCTTTACGTGGCGGCTATTTGCGTTTTACCCACCCTGCTCATCGTGAAATTCAACGTGCCCTTCTACTTTGGGGGCACGGCTCTTTTGATCGTGGTGGGGGTGGCCATGGACACCATGGCCCAGCTTGAGGCTCATCTTCTTACCAGGCGTTACGACAGCCTGGTACGGGAAGGCCGGCTGCGTCGCCGGCGCTAAAATCCGGAGGAAAGGAGGGGGTCATGAACATCGTTTTCTTGGGACCGCCGGGAGCGGGTAAGGGAACCCAGGCCAAGCGTATTACGGAGAGGTACGGTATTCCCCAGATTTCGACCGGGGATATGTTCCGGGAACACCTCTCCAAGGGCACGGAGCTGGGCAAGAAGGCCAAGGAATACATGGAGAAGGGCCAGCTGGTTCCGGACGAGATCGTGCTCTCCATGGTGGAGGAGCGTCTCAAACAGCCCGATTGCGAAAAGGGCTTTATCCTGGATGGTTTTCCGCGGACGGTGCCGCAGGCCGAGGCCCTGGACGAGATGCTGGCCAAGTGGGGCAAGAAGATCGACTACGCCATTGCCATCGAGGTTCCGGATGAGGAGCTGGTCAAGCGTCTTACCGGGCGGCGGACTTGCAAGAAATGCGGGATGATGTATCATGTTATTTTCAAACCCCCGAAGGAAGAGGGGAAGTGTGACGCCTGTGGCGGTGAGCTTTATCAGCGTGCGGATGACAATGAGGAGACGGTAAGGAACCGTCTCAAGGTATATCATGAATCCACGGCTCCCCTGATCGATTACTACGAAAAGAAGGGCGTGCTTCATCGTGTGGACGGTATGGGGAGCATCGATGAGATTTTTGAACGGATCGTAAAGATCCTGGGCTGATAGATTTTTGTGCGCAGGGTTAAAGTCGGCGCAGGAAGAAGGATAAAGCTCAAGGCCCCCTGGGAGATAGAGCTTCTCAGGCGGGCCAATGCTATTGTTATGGAGGTGCTTTTGCGACTGGCGGAGGAATCCCGGCCCGGGGTTTCCACGTGGGATCTGGAGATCCTGGCCGATACCC
>JALWCD010000130.1:2055-9296 GCA_027036915.1 Thermodesulfatator sp.
TATTCATGGGATGCCGCGGGAGGACAAGGTTCTCAAGGAAGGCGATATCGTGAGTTACGATTTCGGAGTGGAGTACGAGGGTTATATCGGGGATGCGGCCCTGACCGTAGCGGTAGGTAAGGTTTCGGAGCTGGCCGAAAGACTCATGAAGGTTACGGAGGAGGCCCTCTATCTGGGGGTTGAGAAGGCCCGGGTGGGCAACCGGGTGGGAGATATCTCGGCGGCCATTCAGAAGCACGTGGAGCGGGCCGGTTTTGCGGTGGTTCGAGACTTCGTGGGGCACGGAGTAGGGCAGGCTCTTCACGAGCCCCCGGAGGTGCCCAATTTCGGTCGGCCTGGAAAGGGTCCGCGACTTCAGGCCGGGATGGTACTGGCCATTGAGCCCATGGTGGTTACGGGAAGTCCCAAGGTGAAGATATTGGAAGACCAGTGGACGGCGGTTACGGAAGACGGGGGCCTGGCGGCCCATTTTGAGCATTCGGTAGCCATCACGGCCCGCGGGCCGGAAATTCTTTCCAGGGTTTAGGGGAGGGATATGCCTAAGGAAGATCATATTCAGGTGGAAGGGACGGTGGTGGAAGCCCTTCCGAACGCCATGTTTCGGGTGGAACTGGAGACGGGGCATAAGGTTCTGGCGCACGTTTCGGGCAAGATGCGTATGCACTACATCCGGATTCTTCCGGGAGACAAGGTGGTGGTGGAGCTTTCGCCTTACGATCTTACCCGGGGGCGAATCGTTTATCGAGGTTCCAAAAAGGATAGAGGAGGCAGGGGATGAAGGTTTCAGCCTCGGTCAAAAAGCGTTGTCGGAAATGTCGGATTATCAGGCGCAGGGGTGTGGTGCGGGTTATCTGTGAGAATCCCCGCCACAAACAGCGTCAGGGTTAGGAGGTGAAAAGGTGGCACGGGTTGCAGGTGTAGAGATACCGGACAACAAGCCGGTGGAGATTGCCCTCACTTACATTTACGGGATCGGGCGGACCTCGGCGCAGAAGATCCTGACCAAGGCCGGGGTGGACTGGTTCAAAAAGACCCGGGATCTTACAGAGGAGGAGCTTACCCGGATCCGGCAGATCATCGAGAAGGAGTATAAGGTGGAGGGAGATCTGCGGCGGGAGGTGGCCCAGAACATCCGGCGGCTTATGGATATCGGCTGTTATCGGGGGCTGAGGCACAAGATGGGGCTTCCGGTGCGTGGGCAGCGGACGCGTTCCAACGCCCGGACGCGTAAGGGACCGCGGCCGTCTTCCTTGAGGGGCCGTAAGAAAAAGTAGAGGGGTGAGGACCTATGGCGCGCAAAGGACGGAAAAAGAAAAGGGTAAAAAAGAACGTCCCGGAAGGGATTGCGCATATTCATGCCACCTTCAACAATACCATCGTGACCATTACGGACCGGCAGGGGAACACCATTGCCTGGGCCAGCGGTGGGACCGAGGGATTCAAGGGTACCCGGAAGGGTACGCCGTATGCTGCTCAGCTGGCGGCCCAGGCGGCGGCCAAAAAGGCCATGGAACAGGGGATGAAGAAGGTCTGGGTCTATATCAAAGGGCCTGGTCCCGGACGGGAAGCGGCCCTGCGGGCCCTTCAGGCCGCCGGACTCAAGATCACCTTTATTCGGGATGTGACTCCCATTCCTCACGACGGTTGTCGTCCGCCCAAAAGACGGCGGGTGTAAAAATCTTTAGGGAGGGATAGCCTTGGCGAGATACACCGGACCCAGATGCCGTTTGTGTCGGCGGGAAGGGATGAAGCTCTTCCTTAAAGGGGAGCGCTGTTATACGGACAAATGTGCCTTTGAGAGGCGGAGTTATCCCCCGGGGCAGCATGGTCAGGCTCAGCTTCGGGTGAAGCTTTCGGACTACGGGATCCGTTTAAGGGAAAAGCAAAAGGTCAAGCGGATGTATGGGGTCTCGGAGAAGCAGTTCAGGCGTTATTTTGAACGGGCCACCCGGATGAAGGGGCAGGCCGGACATAACCTTCTGCAGCTCCTGGAACGCCGTCTGGACAATGTAGTCTACCGCCTGGGGTTTGCGGCTTCCAGGGCCCAGGCCCGGCAGATGGTGGCTCACGGGTGGTTCAAGGTGGATGGTCGGACGGTGGACATTCCCTCTTATCTGGTGGATCCTGGAGAGGTCATCGAGCTTAAGGAGAAGTATCGCAACAATCCCCAGATTCAGGAGAACCTGGAGGCGGTAGTGCGGCGAGGGGTGCCACAGTGGCTGGAGCTGGACGCGGAAAACTTCCGCGGAGTGGTCAAGGCCCTGCCGACCAGGGAAGACATTACCATGCCCATTCAGGAAAGCCTGATCGTGGAGTTCTACTCCCGCTAAAAAGAGATCCGGGGTGGAGATATGAATACTTTGAGGGAAAAGGTAGGGAATGTTGGTCTGATTCGGCCCGAGGGGATCAAGACGCACAAGGATTCCCGGCCGCCCTATTACGGGAAGTTTATCATTGAACCCTTTGAGCGGGGGTTCGGGATTACCATAGGCAACGCCCTGCGCCGGATTCTGCTCTCCTCTATCCCCGGGGCTGCGGTAACGGCCGTGCGTATTGAGGGGGCGGCCCACGAATTTACCAGTCTTCCGGGAGTGATCGAGGATGTGACCGACATCGTCCTTAATCTCAAGGGGGTGAGATTTCGTCTGCAGGGCGAAGGTCCTTATATCTTTCGGCTGGAGAAGAGGGGGGAAGGGGAGGTTAAGGCCGGCGACATCCAGACCGACGGGCTGGCCGAGGTGGTAAATCCCGAACATCACATTGCCACCCTTTCCAGAGATGGTGTACTCTCCATGGAGCTTCAGGTGGAGATGGGGCGAGGGTATGTGCCTGCGGATTTTAGTCGCGAAAAGCATCAGATCGGGATCATTCCGGTGGATGCGGTCTTTTCTCCTATCACGCGGGCCAATTTTTCGGTTACCCAGACCCGGGTGGGGAAGAGCAGCGAGTTTGACCGTCTGGTGCTTGAGATCTGGACCGACGGGACCATTGATCCCGAGGAGGCCCTGCGGCGGGCCGCGGGTATCCTGAGGGAACAGCTTTTGATTTTTGGCGAAGAGAAAATGGAGGTTGAGGCTCGTCCGGAGGAAGAAAAACCGGGCGCGAGTTTTGAGGAGCAACTCAATCAACCCATTGAGACTCTGGAGATATCCTCCCGTTCTCTTAACTGCCTTCTGAATGCGGGTCTCAAGTATATCGGAGATCTGGTCACGCGAACCGAGGCCGAGATGCTCCGGATTAAAAACTTCGGACGCAAATCTCTGGAGGAGATTCGGTCCCGGTTGCAGGAAATGGGGCTTGATTTCGGTATGCCTATAGAATGGCAACCTCCGGAGGAAAAAGAAGGGGGAAAGGAGTAAGCCATGAGACACCGGAAAAGAAGCCGCAGACTGGTGACCAAGTGGGAACACCGAATTTCGCTCATGCGCAATCAGGTTACGGATCTCCTGCGTCATGGACGGATTACGACCACCCTGGCCAAGGCCAAGGAGCTGCGCCGGGTGGCGGATAGGATGATAACTCTGGCCAAGCGCGGGGATCTGGCCTCCCGGCGCCGGGCTCTGGCCTTCATTCGGGACAAGGCCGTGGTAAGGAAACTCTTTACAGAGTTGCGAGAGAAGTATATGGATCGGCCCGGGGGGTATACCCGGATCGTGAAGATCGGACCCCGGCGCGGGGATGCGGCCATGATGGCCATCGTGGAGCTGGTGGAGGATAAGCTTCAGCACAAACGTTCCAAGAAGAAGATAGAGAGGGAGAAGGCCATAGAGAAAGAGATTCGTGAGGCTTTGAAAAAAGAAGAGGCAAAGTCTGCCGAGGGGTCCAAAGCTGAGGCGGCACCTTCAGAAGAGCAGCCCTCGCAGGCCGAGGCGAGCCCTCAGGCCGAGGACACATCCTCCGGGGAAGTCTCGACCGAGGATCAATCCCCAACTTCATCCGGGCCAGAAGATTCCAGGCAATCTGGGTCTTCTTCCTGACCTCCAGCTTCAGCGGCCCGGCGGTTACGTCTGTCCGCTGAGAGGAGAACTTTAAGAGAGCTCTGAAAAAGTCTTCCCTCTCCCTTTAAGGGGGGCCGCCTTCCTCTAATCTCCTCCCGAAGAGAGGGAGTGTTAAAAGTTTACCATGGAACCCCTGGCCAAGGTGATAGAGGGGCTAATTAAGGTCCCGGGGTTTCGGGAAAGGCTTAAGGCCTTCTCCGTCCTTGCGGACTGGGAGGAAATCGTGGGAAAGGAAGTGGCCTCCCGCACCCGGCCGGTGGCTTTTTCCCGCGGAAGGCTTAAGCTTGCGGTAAGGGATCCGGTCTGGGCCTCGGCCCTGCGCTTTGAGGCCGAAAGGATCCTTTCCCGGCTCAACGAAAGAGCTGGAGAGCGCCTCTTTCGCGAGATCCGCTTCGTGGTTGAGCCTTTTCCCGGAGAGAAAACCTCCCGCAGGGCTAAAAAGGAACTTTCCCCGGAGGAGGAAGCCCGCCTTAAGGCCGCGGTCTCGGCCATAGAGGATCCCGAGCTTCGGGAGGCCTTTTTGGCCTGGCGCCGGGTGCTTGCCATGAGGAGATGAAAAGCGGGGGTTCCACGCGCACCTCGGGGCGGGCCCCGGCCACGGCCTCAACCAGGATGAAGCGGGCCTCGGTCCCGGGTTCGGGATGAGCGAAACGGATCCTTTTGGGCTCAAGGTCGTGTTCCCTTAAGGCGGAAAGGACCTCGGCGCTGCGGTGCGCGGTGTGGACCAGAAAGAAACGCCCCCCGGTCTTAAGGAGATAGCGGGCCGCGGAGAGAAAGTCCGAGAGGGTGGCAAGCGTTTCGGTACGGGCGATGAGATGGGAGGGGTCCGGGGGAAGACGCCCCTCTCGCGGGGGCTTGAAGGGGGGATTGGCTACGGCCGCGGAAAAGGCCCCGGACCGCAGGGGAACCCGCTTCACATCCCCTTTTACCTGAAGGATCCTTTCCGAAAGACCGTCTTCCTCAACCGTAAGCTTTAGAGCCCGGAGGAGAAGCTCCTGGATCTCAAGGGCCACGACGGAAATCCCGGGATAGCGCAGGGCAAGGAGGGCGGAGATCACCCCGCAGCCGGCCCCGAGCTCTACTACTCGCTCGCGCCCCCTCAGGCGCACGAAGTCCGCAAGGAGCAGGGCCTCAACCGAAAAACGATACCCCTCCCGCGGCTGATAGACCGCAAGCCTTCCGCAAATAAGATCCCGGGTGAACTCATCCCTCATGAAAAGAGGACCAGGATTTCGGGGTCCTTTCCGAAAAGTTCGGCCGCCGAGCCCCGGTTGACTGCGATCTCAAGGAAGCCGTCGCTTCCCCAGAGGGCAAGCGGGGTGCCCGGAGGAACCTCAGCATAGGTGGAAACCAGGGGCACCCTCTCCCCCTCAACCACGATGCGAAATGCGCCCTCCGGGGCCTCCTCGCGCCTTAAGGCGCAGATGAGGTTCCCGAATCGGTCCACATAAAGCACCGGGACCCTTAGGCCCCCGGGAATGGGCTCTGGGGTGGGAAACTCAAGACGCACGGGATCGGTTATCCGCGGACCGAATTCGGATAAAGGCCGGCCGCAAAGGATCTCGGCCGCAAGCGGGGCAAAGAGGTCGCGTCCGTGAAAGGTGGTGCTGGCCCGGGGGAGCATGAAGCGTTCCGCCTCCACGGCCCGAATCTCGGCCCCGGGGTCTGCGGAAAGGACCGGGGTGAAAAGGCCGTTGTCCGGCCCCACGAAAAAACGCCCCACGGCCCGGATCACCAGGGCCCGCCGCTCGGTTCCCACCCCGGGGTCCACCACGCAGACAAAGACCGAGCCCTCGGGGAAATAGGGGTAGGAGACGCGCAGGGTTAAGGCCGCGGCCCGCACATCCTGGGGCGGGATCTCGTGGGTGAGGTCCACGCACACCGCCTCCGGCACCCGCGAAAAGATCACTCCCTTCATTACCCCCACGTAGTGATCACGCAAACCGAAATCCGTAAGGAGGACCACCGGCCCCTTCACCGGGGAACCTCCTCAAGCTCAACCTCGGGAAGATTTCGGGCCCTTGGGGTGTAGCGTTTGAGGATCTCCTTTACCTTTTCCGGATCCCCGCGCCCCTCAACGAGAAGCCCGGTGGGCCCCGGAACCCCGCGGATCTTAAAGAGTTTGTCCCCCGGAAGGGCCAGCTCCCGGAGTCTCCTGTTTTCGGCCTCTTTGCGGCCCACGATGAGCCAGAAGCCCTCCTCCACGAAGTGGCGCCCGATGAGGGCCAGTTCGGCCTCGCGCACGGAAAGGCCCCGGCGCAGGGAAAGGAGCTTCAGGATGCGCTCCCCAATGGTGGGATCGGTAAGGATACAGCCCCCCGGCCGGGGTGGGATAGTCGGTGATCCCGAAACGCTCGGCAAGGCGCATCTGGGGTTTCCGTCCTCGGCCGCGGAAATCATAGAGTTTTTCCCGATCAAGGAGTCCCCGCTTTTCAGGCTCCGTGGGGGGAAGCCTTCTCGCGCAGAGGGGTCTCACCAGGATACCCTCCACCCCGGCTTCCCTTTCAATGTGGCGCATGATGTTTCGGCGCTGGCTCATGGGCCTCTGCCCCACCACCTCCCCGGTGGCGATAAAATCCGCCTTAACCTCGGGCATCATCTCCCGGGCCTTACGCAGCATGAGGATCTTACAGTCTATGCAGGGGTTGGCCGCCGAGCCGTAGCCGTGAGGGGGGGCCTTAAGCATCTCAAGATATTCCTCGCTTATGTCCCTTATCAGGCCGCAGAAACCGTATTTTTCCCGAAGAAGGCGGTCAAACTCCTCCTCCCTTCCCCGCCAGGACCAGTGGAAAAAAGGGGTGATGAAACGCACGGCAAGGACCTCAATCCCCTGCTCCCGGAGCACAAGCCCGGAAAGGAGGCTGTCAAGCCCCCCGGAGAAGAGAAGAAGGGCGCGGGGCTTACGCATCGGCTTCCCCCAACATGCGCCGGATCTCTTTTTCCCGATCCTCGGGTCCCAGAGGCCGCACCCGGGTGAAGGTCTTTCCGCCGAGGACCTCCTTTTCCACGGCGAAGTGGTGGTCGGCCAGGCGCGCGATCTGCGGAAGGTGGGTGATGCAGAGGACCTGTTCCCTTTGCGAAAGCTCCTTTAATTTCTCCCCCACCTGCACCGCGGTAAGCCCTCCGATTCCGGCGTCCACCTCGTCAAAGACTAAGCAGGAGGCCCCGGCCCCGGCGGAAACGACCTTTAAGGCCAGAAAAATCCGGGAAAGCTCCCCGCCAGAGGCCACCTTCTCAAGGGGC
>JALWCD010000131.1 GCA_027036915.1 Thermodesulfatator sp.
GCGGCCCACAGGCCGCAAACCAGAGAACCAGCCCCAGCATCAAACCCCAAATTCTTGCCATAAGGCCTCCCACTTTCCCTGAGCCCTGAGAATCAGATCGCAGACCTCCCTCACCGCTCCCCTTCCCCCGGGTCTCCGGGTTACGTAATGTACGTGTTCCTTCACCGGGGGCCAGGCCGAAGGCACCGTCACGGCCAGCCCCACCCGCTTCAAAACCGGTATGTCCACCCAGTCGTCCCCCATATAGGCCACTTCCTCGTCCGCAAACCCCTTTTCGGCCCGCAATTTTTCATAAAGTCGGCCTTTGTCCAGTTCCCCCTGAAAAACGATCCCTATCCCCAGCTCCCGGGCCCGGAAGGTTACCGGAAGCGAGGTTCGACTCGAAAGGATCCCCACCTCAAGCCCGGCCTTCTGCAGAAGTTTTATGCCCAGCCCGTCCTGCACAAAGAAGCTCTTTATTTCCCGGCCCTGAGAGTCTATCACGATCTGCCCTTCGGTAAGGATCCCGTCCACATCCAGCAGCAACAGACGGACCCTTCTGGCCCTCTCAAGGACTTCCTCAGGAAATTCCATGCTTCACCAGCACCCCGTGAAGATCCTTCAGGACCCGCAGAATAGCCGGAACCTCGGCCAGAGGCAGACTGTTGGGCCCGTCACAGAGAGCCCGGTCGGGGTCCGGATGGACTTCCATGAAAAGACCGTCCACCCCGCAGGCCACCGCCGCCCTGGCCAGCGGAAAGGCGAATTTTCTCTCGCCTCCGGAGGCTCCCTCTCCCCCGCCGGGCAGCTGTACACTGTGCGTGAGGTCGAAGACGACCGGCACCCCGAAAGAACGCATGATCACCAGACTGCGCATATCCACCACCAGGTTGCGATAACCGAAGGTCGTGCCCCGTTCGGTAAGGAGGACCACTTCCGCTCCCCCGGCCCGGGCCTTCTCCAGGGCGTAGCGCATATCCCAGGGGGCCATGAACTGCCCCTTTTTGATGTTGAGCGGTTTTCCGGTGCGCGCGGCCGCCAGGATGAGATCCGTCTGCCGGCAGAGAAAGGCCGGAATCTGGAGAAGATCCACCACCTCCGCCACCGGTTCGGCCTGATGGGTCTCGTGGATATCGGTGGTCACCGGGACTCCGACCCTTTCTCTGACCTCGGCCAGCCAGACAAGTCCCTTCTCAAGGCCCGGCCCGCGGAAGGAACCCAGGGAGGTGCGGTTGGCTTTATCAAAGGAACTCTTGAAAATATAGAAAAACCCCTCCTGCCGGGCGACTTCCCGCATGAATTCCGCCACCTCAAGAGCCAGATCCAGACTTTCGAGCACGCAGGGGCCGGCTATCAATAAGGGAGCCTCTCTCGCTTCCCACCAGGCCTTGAAATCGGACATGTTTAAATTTTAGACGGTTTGAGTTAGCCTCACAAGGGATGAGAGGGTTTACCGAAACCGGTACCATCCGTAAAAGATGGCGGGGCCGGTTCCCCGTGGCCCTGGTCTTCCCGAACACCTATCGGGTGGGTATGGCCAACCTGGGCTTTCTCTCCCTTTACGAGTTTCTCAACCGGGAAGACGAGATCGTCTGCGAGAGGTTCTTCTGGTCCGAAGAATCCCCGGCCTTACGCTCGGTGGAATCCAGCCGTCCCTTAAGGGACTTCAGGCTGATCCTCTTTTCCGTGCCCTTTGAGGGAGACTATCCCCGTATTCCGGAGATCCTTCTCGCCGGAGGCCTGGCTCTGGAACCCTGGAGAAGGGAAATCCCGGTCCTGGCGGGCGGGGTGGCTCTGTGGCTTAACCCCCGCCCCCTTTTCCCTTTCCTGGACGGATTCATCCTGGGGGAACTGGAGGCCGTGGGGGAAGCCCTCGTCTCGGCCATATTGTCGGGCGCGTCGGACAAGACCAGGCTCCTGGAAAGGCTGGCCCGGGTCCCGGGATTTCTCAGCCCCGAAGGCCCCTTCCCCGTCAGGATCGCCAAGACCCAAAGCCTCGCTCGCCCTCTGGTCTCCCATCTGCGTTCCCCGGAGGCCGAATTCGGAGAGTCCCAGCTCGTGGAAGTGAGCCGTGGATGCGGCCAGAGCTGTCGTTTCTGCGCCGCGGGTTATATCTATCGTCCCCCCAGACGTCCTCCCCGGGAGGCTCTCCTGGCCGTGCCGGAAGAACTCGCGCCCGGGGTCAAGGTGGGGCTCATAGGCCTGGAGTTTCTGAAAGTGGAGGAGATTCTGGAGCTGGCCCTCAGACTTCTCGACCGGGGACACCTCCTTTCCTTCTCCTCCCTGCGTCTGGATGCCCTGCAGCCGGAGCTTAAGCCCATCTTCGCCCGGGTCAAAACCCTTACCCTGGCCCCGGAAGCCGGAAGCGAACGACTCCGCCGGATCCTGAACAAGAGACTTCCTACCGGGCTCATCCTGGAGACCGCACGCAATCTGAGGTCCTGGCCGGTAAAAAGGCTTAAACTTTATTTCATGTTCGGGCTCCCTGTCGAGACGGAAGAGGATCTTGAGGCCATCCCGGAGCTGGCCTCCCGGATCCGGGAGATGGCCGGCAAAGAGGTGACCGTTTCCCTGGCCCCCTTCGTACCCAAACCCTGGACCCCTTTCCAGTGGGCCCCCTTCGAGGACCCCGCGAATCTCCGTAAAAAGGCCCGGAAGCTTCGAAAGGCCCTGCAGGCCCGGGGGATCAGGGTTTCCCTGGAATCCGTCCGCACGGCTCAGGTTCAGGCCCTGCTGGCCCGGGGAGGCGAGGAACTCGAGGGGTTTATGCGGGAGCTGGCCTCCGGAAGACCCCTTTCCCGGGCCCTTAAGGCCCTACCCTATCCCCCGGGCCTGCAGGGCCTTTCGAAG
>JALWCD010000132.1 GCA_027036915.1 Thermodesulfatator sp.
GGAGTGTGATAAGCCCCGGGGGCACCGGGGTGTGTAGCCGTGGGAGACTTTAGCGGGAAGGCGTGTCCCGCCACGACGTGAACGAGTGCTTCGCAGATCGTGGAAAGCTCCCGATTGAGTCGCCCCAGGGTGTTCACGTAACGTCGGGTGAGGGGGTCCGGGGCCACGGGGGAAAACCCTACTTCGTTTGAGACCAGGATGAGCCGTCCGGAGAAGGCCCGGACGCTCTCCACCAGGGCCTTCAGGGCCTCTTCCAGAGGGCGCTCGTGGTGAAAGAGATTGCCCAGCCAGACCGTAAGACAGTCCACCACCGTGGTCTTACCGGAAGCCGCCCGGAGGGCCCGCGGCAGATCCAGAGGTTCCTCCACGGTCAGAAACTCCCGGCCCCGTTCCCTGCGGTGTCGGGCGATCTTTTCGGCCATCTCCGGATCGGTGGCCTCGGCCGTGGCGATAAAAATCCTGGGGGGCGGAGCCGCCAGGGCAAGCTCCAGGGCCAGTTTACTTTTTCCGGAAGCTATCCCGCCTAAAATCAGGGTCCGCATCCCGAGGTTGCTTTTACCCCGGATTTAGCTTAAAGAAAACAGTCAAATAAGGTGCGGAGGAGAGGGGTGAAGGAGATTCCCAAGAGCTACGACTTCCGGAAAGTGGAGGAAAAATGGTACCGTTTCTGGGAGGAGAAAGGTTATTTTCGGCCTTCGCTTGATCCCGAGAAACCCAGGTTCTGCATTGTAATTCCTCCGCCAAACGTCACCGGAAGTCTTCACATCGGCCATGCCCTTAACAACACCATTCAGGACATCCTGGTGCGCTACAAGCGCATGGACGGCTACGACACCCTCTGGCTTCCCGGCACGGATCATGCGGGCATCGCCACCCAGAACGTGGTGGAACGGGAACTGGCCCGGGAGGGGCGGACCCGGCACGACCTGGGCCGGGAAGCCTTCCTTGAGCGGGTCTGGGAGTGGAAGGAACGTTTCGGAAACCGCATCATCGAGCAGCTGAAGCGCCTGGGGGCCTCCTGCGACTGGTCCAGGTTGCGTTTCACCATGGACGAGGGCCTTTCGCGGGCCGTGCGGGAGGTCTTCGTCCGTCTCTGGGAGGAAGGGCTCATCTATCGGGGAGACTATATCATCAACTGGTGTCCCCGGTGTCATACGGCCCTGGCCGATATCGAAGTCGAACACAAACCCACGGCCGGAAAACTCTGGTATCTGCGCTATCCCCTGGTGGAGGGTTCGGGCGAGGTGGTGGTGGCCACGACCCGTCCCGAGACCATGCTGGGGGACACCGCGGTGGCGGTCAACCCCGGGGACGAACGCTACCGGGATCTTATCGGCCGCAAGGTGAAATTGCCCCTCATCGGACGCGAGATCCCCATCATTGCGGACCAGAGTGTGGACCCGGAATTCGGGACCGGGGCGGTCAAGGTCACCCCGGCTCACGACTTTGCGGATTTCGAGATGGCCCGGCGCCACGGCCTTCCCCTGGTGAAGATCATGGACGAGGACGGAAGGATGACGGCCGAAGCCGGCCCCTACGCCGGCCTCGACCGATTCGAGGCCCGTAAAAAAGTCCTGGCCGATCTTGAGGCCCGGGGATTCCTGGTCAAGACCGAGGATTACGAAATCATGCTGGGGCACTGCTATCGCTGCGACTGCGTGGTGGAGCCCCTCGTCTCCAAGCAGTGGTTCGTCCGGATGAAGCCCCTGGCCCAGCCGGCCATAGCGGCCGTGGAAAACGGTTTCATCCGGCTGGTACCCGAAAACTGGAACAATCTCTACTTCGACTGGATGGGAAAGATCCGGGACTGGTGCATCTCGCGCCAGATCTGGTGGGGCCACCGCATCCCGGCCTGGACCTGCGAGGCCTGCGGCCGGACTTCGGTTTCGCGGGAGGACCTTAAGACCTGTCCGGAATGCGGTTCGGAGAGACTTCGTCAGGAGGAAGACGTGCTCGATACCTGGTTTTCCTCGGCCCTCTGGCCCTTTTCCACCCTGGGCTGGCCGGAAAAGACCGAGGACCTTCGGGCCTTCTATCCCACCTCGGTCCTGGTAACCAGTTTCGACATTCTCTTCTTCTGGGTGGCCCGGATGATCATGATGGGTCTTCATTTCATGGGGAACATTCCCTTCCGCACGGTTTACATCCACGCCCTGGTGCGGGACGAGAAGGGCCAGAAGATGAGCAAGAGCCGCGGAAACGTCATAGACCCCGTGGTCATGATCGAGAAATACGGTGCGGACGCCCTGCGGTTCACCCTGGCGGCCCTTGCGGCCCAGGGGCGGGACATCAAGCTTTCGGAAAGCCGGATAGAGGGCTACAAACACTTCGTAAACAAGATCTGGAACGCCGCCCGTTTCGTGCTCCTGAATCTGGAGGGTTTTGAGCCCCGCGAACTTGAGCCCGAAAACCTCCCTCTGGTTTCGCGGTGGATCCTCTCACGGCTTTCCCGGACCATCGAGAGAGTAAGGGATCGCCTGGAAGCCTACGAGTTCGATCAGGCGGCTCTGGCCATCTACCATTTCTTCTGGCACGAGTTCTGCGACTGGTACATCGAGGCCGCCAAACTTTACCTGCGGGAGGAGGGCGAGGCCCGCATCCGGGTCCAGAACGTCCTCTATCGGGTGCTTGAGAGCTCCCTCCGGCTTCTTCACCCCTTCATGCCCTTCGTGACCGAGGAGCTCTGGCAGGCCCTGCCGCATGAGGGAGAAAGTCTCATGGTGGCCCCTTATCCCCGGCCCGAGGAGGTTCCGCTTGATGAGGGAGCCGAAAGGGAGATGGCCTTCCTG
>JALWCD010000133.1 GCA_027036915.1 Thermodesulfatator sp.
ATCCTGAGGTGCGCTTGACACAGGCGGGAGATTCTCTAGCTTGAAAGTATGACGGGGAAACCTCGGGTTCTCATCGTGGAAGACGAACCGGATGTGGCGGACCTGGAACGTCTGGCTTTCGAGAAGCAGGGGTTCCGGGTGGAGGTGGTGAATTCCGCGGCTCGGGCCTTTGAGGCCCTATCCCGACGCGTTCCGGATCTGGTGATTCTGGATCTCATGCTTCCGGATGAAGACGGCCTTGAAGTCCTGAAGTATCTTCGTTTCCGGAGGGAACTTCAGCTTGTTCCGGTGATCGTGGTTTCGGCCCGGGGGGAGGAGGTGGACCGGGTGCTGGGATTCGAACTCGGCGCGGACGATTACGTGGTGAAACCCTTCAGCCCCCGGGAACTGGTCCTTCGGGCCAGGGCGGTCCTCAAGCGTCTAAAACCCCCGGAAAAATCGACGGTGATTCGTTATGGACCTATTACGCTCTACGAAGAGGAATTCAGGGTGGAGGTGGAGGGGAGAGAGGTCAAGCTCACGCCCATGGAGTTTCGATTGCTGGCCACCCTGATTTCCTCTCCCGGACGGGTTTTCTCGAGAGAGGTCCTTCTGGATCAGATCTGGGGTTATCAGTACCAGGGATACGCCCGCACGGTGGACACCCATGTGAAACGCCTGCGCAAGAAACTGGGCCCGGCGGCCGAACTCATAGAGACCGTCTGGGGCGTGGGCTACCGGGCGAGGGCGCTCAATGCTTGAAGTCCTCCTGCCGGCTCTGGGCCTTTTGCTTCCGGGGGGCTATTTCCTGTGGCGCCGGAAGACTTCTTCTGATTCTCGCAAGAGTCCTTCCGAGGCGTCGGATACGGCCCCAACCTCTCCCACAAGCCTCCTTAAGATGGAAGATTGGCCCTGGCCGATGGCGGTGGTGGATGAGAGGCGCAGACTCCTTGCGGTGACTCCGGCTTTAAAAGCCTTCTTTCCGGCACCGGACCCTCAGAATCTTCTGGAGCTGCCTTTCCCGGGACTGGTGGAGTTCCACGAGAAGGTCTTCCGTGAGGGACAAAGTGAGGTGGAATTCGAGTGGCGGGGACGCTGGTGGCGACTTCTGGGCCGTCGAATCGATCCCGAAAGGGCAGCCCTTTTTCTTGTCGAGATCACCCGGGAGGTGAAACTGGTGGAGAAGAACCGTCTGCTTTCGGCCACCCTGTCCCACGAGTTCCGCACGCCGCTTACCGCCATAAAGGGTTACGCCGAGGCCCTTGAGGAATATCTACCGGAGGAAGAGTTTCCCCGAAAGGCCCTCTCGGCCATTCTGACCCATACCGAAAGACTGGCCCGCCTGGTGCGGGACCTGCTTCTTCTTTCTTCCCTCGAGAGCGGTCTCAAACTGCGTCCTGAGCCTGTGACCGCAGGCGATCTTGTGGAAACCGCCGTTCATCTTCTGGTGCCCCTGATCGAGGAAAAAAAACTGCAGCTTGAAATTTCGGGCTTCCGGGAAGCCCGGCTTTGTGCCGATCGGGACTATCTGATACAGGCCCTTCTCAAGGTGCTGGAGAACGCCGTGCGGTTTTCTCCAGAGGGAGGGCGTATCCGGATCGAGATAGCCCGGGAGGGAACGGAGATCCTTTTCCGGATTCGGGACGAGGGGCCCGGCATTCCGGAGGAACTCCGGGAGCGGATCTTTGAGCCCTTTTTTCGGGAGGGCCCCGGAAAGGGGCTGGGACTGGGGCTGGCTCTTGCCCGACGCCTGGCCGAGGCCCATGGCGGAACCCTCTTCGCGGAGGCCTCCCGCTCCGGGGCCTCTCTGGTTTTCAGGCTTCCTGCAAATGTCCCCGGGACTTCACAGAAAGTTCACAATAAGGGAGGAGAATAAACTGAGATCTCTGAAAGAGTTTCCCCTCCTCTCCGGTGATGGCTTGGGAGGGGAATCTCCCGGAACGAGGGGTATATTACTCAGAGGTCTCGATTCAAACCGCGATAAGGGGGTATAAACATGAAAAAATGGCTTCTCCTGATAGGGCTGGGGCTGCTGGGGTTTTTCTGTGGGTCCGTCCGGGCCGGGGAGGTTACCCTTCTCGGAGCCGGGGCCACTTTCCCCTATCCCCTTTACTCCAAATGGTTTCACGTCTATTACCAGAAGACCGGGGTCAAGGTGAACTACCAGTCCATTGGTTCCGGAGGGGGAATCCGTCAGATCCTGGCCCGTACGGTGGATTTCGGGGCCACGGATGCCCCCATGAGCGAGGAAGAACTGGCCAAAGCCCCGGGGAAGATTCTGCACCTTCCCATGGCCCTGGGAGCGGTGGTCGTGGCCTACAACGTGCCCGGAGTGCCCTCGGGGCTCAAGCTCACGCCGCAGGTCCTGGCGGACATTTTTCTGGGCAAAATCCGGAAGTGGAACGACCCCCGTATCGTTCAGCTCAACCCGGGAATCAAATTTCCCGGGCTTCCCATCCTGGTGATCCATCGTTCGGACGGTTCCGGAACCACCTTCAACTTCACCTATTATCTATCTCGGGTGAGCCCGGAGTGGCGCAAGCGCGTGGGCTACGGCAAGGCCGTACGCTGGCCCACCGGTATCGGTGGTAAGGGTAACGAGGGGGTGACCGGCTACCTCAAACAATTCCCGGGAGCCATTGGTTACATTGAGCTGGCTTATGCCCACCAGAATAAACTTCCGGTGGCGGCCTTGCAGAACAAAGCCGGAAAATTTATTCGGCCCACACTTGAGAGCATCTCCGCCGCCGCCAGGACGAATATTCCCCCGGACACCCGGACCCTCATCGTCAATACCGATGCTCCCGAGGGCTATCCGCTTGCGGCCATGACCTGGATCCTGGTCTATCAGGAGCAGGCTTACGGCGGACGTTCCCTTGAACGGGCCAGGGCCCTGGTGGATCTCCTGTGGTGGTGTGTGCATGAGGCCCAGGAGTATAACGAGGCCCTCTTTTACGCGCGTCTTCCGGAGAATCTGGTGCGGATCAACGAAAAACTACTTCGTTCCATAACTTATCGAGGACAACCGATCCTGCAGGAAAAATGAGGGGCCGGCGGCCGAAAGGGCTTGCCTCCCCCTTCCGGCCTCTGGTAAAAGAGGGTGTCATGCGTATACGGGATCCCGATCGGGTCTTTCGGTTCGTATGCTGGGGCCTGGCGGTGGGGCTGGTGGCCCTGGTGGTGGGCATAGGGCTTACCCTTCTTGCCGGAAGTCTTCCCAGCCTCAAGACCTTTGGCCTCAAGTTTCTCTGGGGACGGGTCTGGGATCCGGTGAACGAAGAATTCGGGGCCCTGCCCTTCGTGGTGGGCACCCTGGTGACCTCCGTTCTGGCCCTGCTGATCACTATCCCGTTTGCTCTTTCTTCGGGCATTTTCCTGGCCGAGTATGCTCCCCCGAAAATAGCCGGTCCGCTTTCCTCGCTGGTGGAGCTGCTGGCGGGTATCCCCTCGGTGATCTATGGACTCTGGGCCCTTTTTTATCTGGTGCCGCTTGTGCGCTGGTTCGAAATGAAGGTGGGGGCCCCGCCCTTCGGTCTCGGGCTGCCCACGGCTTCCCTGGTGCTGGCCATCATGATCCTCCCCTATGCGGCCTCCATCACCCGGGAGGTTCTCAGAATGGTTCCCCACGAACTTAAGGAAGCGGCTTACGGACTGGGCGCCACCAAGTGGGAGGTCATCCGTCGGGTCTGTCTCCCCTACGGGCTTTCGGGGATCGTGGCCGGCTTTCTTCTTTCTCTAGGCCGGGCCCTGGGGGAGACCATGGCCGTGACCATGGTCATCGGGAACCGTTCCGAGATGCCGCAGAGCCCCTGGGATCTGGCCAACACCATGGCCAGTGTCATAGCCAACGAATTTACCGAGGCCTCCAGGGACCTCCACCTCTCGGCCCTGATCGAGATCGGGTTGTTGCTTTTTCTCATCACCCTGATCGTGAACACCGTGGCCCGCATCATTATCGTAAGGCTTGAGGTGAAATGAAGGGGCTCTTCTGGCGCAAATTGAAGGATCGGCTGGCCTTTTTTCTCATTCTGATCCTGGCCCTGCTGCCGGCGCTTCCCCTCATCCATATCCTCTATGGTATCCTGAAACAGGGACTGGCCAGTCTTTCCTGGGAATTTTTCGTCCATCTGTCCCGGCCCCCGGGCGAGGAGGGGGGCGGAGTGGGTAACGCCATCCTGGGTACGGTGATGCTGGCCGTGCTGGCCTCGCTGATGGCCGTGCCCGTGGGAGTCCTTTGCGGGGTCTACCTTTCGGAATACGCCCGGGGTAAATTCGGCGAGGTGGTGCGGATCTCCGCGGACGTGCTTCAGGGCGTGCCCTCCATCGTGCTCGGTATCGTGGCCTACCTCTGGGTGGTCAAACCTATGGGGCATTTTTCGGCCCTCTCCGGGGCGGTGGCCCTGGCCATCATGATGCTTCCGGTGATCGTGCGTTCCACCGAGGAGATCCTCAAGATGATTCCCGAGACCCTGCGGGAGGCTTCCCTGGCTCTGGGGGTCAACTACTGGCGTACGGTTCTCAAGGTGCTGATTCCCACCGGTCTGGTGGGAATCAGCACCGGGATCCTCCTTTCCCTGGCCCGCATCATGGGAGAGACCGCACCGCTTCTCTTTACGGCCTTCGGAAACCCCTTCTGGAACCTGAATCCTCTGCAACCGGTGGAGGCCCTGCCCCTTACGGTCTTCAAATACGCCATCAGTCCCTACGAGGAATGGATCCGTCAGGCCTGGGGGGCCAGCGTGGTCCTTACCCTCATGGTCCTGGGGCTGAATCTCTTTTCCCGATTTCTGGCCTGGAGGCTGGGAGGTCATGGCCGCTGAGACCGTGGTTGAGCCCCGCGAGCCCGCCATCTTCGATATCCGGGATCTCTGGGCTTATTATGGCGAAAAACCCGCCATCCGGAGCGTCACCCTGAAGATCCCGGAAAAGAGGGTCACGGCCATCATGGGGCCTTCAGGTTGCGGAAAGACCACCTTCATCCGCTGTTTGAACCGTCTGCACGAACTCACCCCAGGGGCCCGGGTGCAGGGGGAGATCCTCCTGCGGGGCGAAAACATCCTTGAGATGGATCCGGTCCTGGTGCGCCGGCGGGTGGGGATGGTCTTCCAGCGTCCGAATCCCTTCCCCACCATGACCATCTACGACAATGTGCTTGCGGGCTACAAGTTGTTGGGGATAAAACTCCGGCGGGAGGAGGCCGACCGGATCGTGGAGGAGGCCCTGCGCAAGGCCGCTCTCTGGGACGAGGTCAAGGACAGTCTCCATAAACGGGGGACCTATCTTTCCGGAGGGCAGCAGCAGCGGCTCTGCATCGCCCGGGCGCTCGCGGTCAAACCCGAGGTCCTTCTCATGGACGAGCCCACCTCGGCCCTGGACCCCAAGTCCACGGCCAAGATCGAGGAACTGGTGGTGGAGTTAAAGCAGAGCGTGACCATCGTAATCGTGACCCACAACATCGCCCAGGCCGGCCGGGTTTCGGATTATACGGCCTTTTTTTACCTGGGGGAACTGGTGGAGTTCGGTCCCACCTCGCATCTTTTCACCGTCCCCCGGGACAAGCGGACCGAGGAATTCCTTAAGGGGAAATTCGGCTGATGCGGGTCTTCCTTACGGCCTTTCTTACGGTCTTTCTGGCCGAGCTGGGAGACAAGACCCAGCTTGCGGCCCTGGGCCTTGCGGCCCGGGAAAAACGTTTCTGGCCGGTCTTTTTGGGAGCGGCCCTGGCCCTGGTGCTCTCCTCGGCCCTGGGGGTGGCCGCCGGGCGACTCCTGGGGGAAGTGCTACCCCTCAAGTTCATCCGCTGGGGAGCCGGGATGCTCTTTATCCTGCTGGGAGCCCTGATGATATGGGGAAAGATCTGAGGCTTTCCGAGTTTGAAAAACGCCTGGTGGATCTCCTTGCCGAGGGTCTGCCCCTGGTGGAAAGACCCTATTTGGCCCTGGCCGAAAGGCTCGGGGTGAGCGAGGAAGAGGTGATTTCCGCTATCCGGGGACTCCTTGAGAAAGGAGTCATTCGAAGACTCGGAGCTACCATTCGACACAATCTCTCCGGTTACGAGGGCAACGTCATGGTGGCCTGGCGGGTCCCGGCCGAGCGGGTGGAGGAAGTGGGAGAGAGGCTGGCATCCCAGCCCTTTATCACCCACTGCTACCTTCGTCGGACCTATCCCGACTGGCCCTACAACCTCTATACCATGGTCCATGCCGAGTCCGAGGAGGCCTGCCGGAAATTGGTGGAAAAACTTTCGCGGGAGCTCGATCTTCCGGACTACGAGATGCTCTTTACAGAAAAGGAGATCGTGCGGCGGACGAGAAAGTATTTCTCATGAGAACCCTTTCTCCCGAGAGGAAAAAGAGGTACATGGAGCTCGTGGGAGAAGCCCTCTCCCGGGCCTTTCCCGAAGCGGACATCGTCTTCTTTGGATCGCTCGTTGAGGGCGATTTTTCCGAAAGACTTTCCGACATTGACGTAGCCCTTTATCTGGGTCGTCCTCTTGGGGATCAAGAATACGTAAGGCTTCTCAAGGTCCTTGAGGAGGAGATACCCCTTCTTCGTCGGATAGAGGTGGTGGATCTCGCCCGGGTGAGAGACAAAGATTTCTTGCGGAAGATCATAAAAAGAGGTCACCTGTGGAAAGGTTCCAGCGAAAGATTGCAAAGCTTGATCGAGCGGTAAGAAAACTCAGGGAGGTTCTCTCCGGGAATCCCTGGGAGGTTCCGGAGGAGGTCCTGATCGAGCTTCGGGTGAAGCGATTTGAGTATGCCTTTGAGGCGCTCTGGCAGGCGGCGATGGCCTTTCTGAGGGAACGAGGTCTCGAATGTGCTTCTCCCCGCTCATGTTTTGAGGGTTTATTGCGCGAGGGAGTGGTTTCGGCGGAGGAGGAAGAGATTCTGGCGAGGATTTTACGGATGCGCAATATCCTTGTTCATATATATGACGAGGAGGAAGCTCGAAGACTGGCGGAAGAGATTGCAGAGGGACCTTACGCGTCCCTGATGGAAAGAATCCTTGCACGACTCAAAAAATTCGCCTGAAAGGAGGCTTAAGGATGGCGGGAATCAAATCCAAGGCTTATTTTGCCGAAGCCGTTAAGGTCATCCCGGGAGGGGTGAACAGTCCGGTGCGGGCCTGCAAAAGCGTGGGGGCGGACCCCATCTTTTTTGCCCGGGGCGAAGGGGCCTATCTGATAGACGTAGATGGCCGGCGTTATATCGATTACGTGGCCTCCTGGGGGCCGCTCATTCTGGGGCACGCGCATCCGGAGGTGGTGGCCGCGGTCAGAGCCGCGGCGGAGGGCGGAACCAGTTTCGGGGCCCCCACCTGGGCCGAGGTGGAGCTCGCCCGCCTGATCTGCGAGTGCGTGCCCTCCATCGAAAAGGTTCGGCTGGTCAATTCCGGGACCGAGGCCACCATGAGCGCCATAAGGCTCGCCCGGGGGTACACGGGGCGCAAGAAGATCGTAAAGTTTGACGGCTGTTACCACGGGCACGCCGACTCCTTCTTGGTCAAGGCCGGCTCCGGGGTGGCCACCCTGGGGATTCCCGGAAGCCCCGGAGTGCCGGAGGAGATCGTGGCCCACACTATAAGTCTCCCCTATAACGACCTTTCCGCGGTGAAGGAATGTTTTGCCCGGATGGGGTCCGAGATCGCGGCCGTGATTGTGGAGCCCATCGCCGGAAACATGGGGGTGGTGCCGCCTGAGCCGGGGTTCCTCGAGGGATTAAGAGAGATCACCCGGGAGCATGGGGCCCTTCTCATCTTCGACGAGGTCATCACCGGTTTCCGGGTGGGTCTTTCCGGGGCCCAGGGACTCTACGGGGTGGAACCGGATCTCACCTGCCTGGGAAAGATCATAGGCGGAGGGCTTCCGGTGGGGGCTTACGGCGGCCGGGCCGAGATCATGGACCATATCGCCCCCGAAGGCCCGGTCTATCAGGCCGGCACCCTTTCGGGGAATCCGCTGGCGGTGGCGGCGGGGCTTACCACCCTGCGCATCCTTACCCGGCCCGGGACCTATGAAAGGCTTGAGGAGCTTTCGGCCCGGCTCTTCGAGGGGCTTTCCGAGGCCGCCCGGGACGCCGGCCTCAAGGTTACCGGCCATCGTGTGGGTTCCATGATGACCCTCTTTTTCCGGGAGGGCAAGGTGGCGAACTTCGCCGACGCGGCGGCCTCGGACACCGAACGCTACGGGGCCTTCTGGCGGGCCATGGTAAAACGCGGGGTGTATCTGGCACCCTCGCAGTTCGAGGCCGCCTTCGTATCCCTGGCCCACACCGAGGAGGAAATCGAAAGGACCCTTGAGGCCGCCCGCGAGGCCTTCAAAGAGATCGTTTGATTCCTTAAACGGTTTATTTCTTTTTCAGCCAGGGCATCATGGCCCGCAGGCGTTGGCCTACCTCCTCGATGGGGTGTTCGGCCTCGCGGCGCCGAAGGGCGTTCATCACCGGGCGGCCGGCCTGGTTCTCCAGGATCCATTCCCGGGCGAAACGCCCACTCTGGATCTCTTCCAGGATCCGCTTCATTTCTTCCTTCACCTTTTCGTTTACGATCCGGGGCCCCCGGGTGAGATCGCCGTACTCCGCGGTATCGCTGATGGAATACCGCATGAAGGCCAGGCCGCCTTCGTAGATGAGATCCACGATGAGTTTGAGCTCGTGACAGCATTCGAAGTAGGCGATCTCCGGCTGGTAGCCGGCCTCGACCAGGGTCTCGAAACCGGCCTTGATCAGGGCCGCCACCCCGCCGCAGAGCACGCACTGTTCTCCGAAAAGGTCGGTCTCGGTCTCCTCCCGGAAGGTAGTCTCGATGACTCCGGCCCGGGTGCCACCGATGCCCCTGGCGTAGGCCAGGGCCCGGGCCAGGGCCTCGCCCGTGGCGTCCTGGTGTACGGCCACCAGGCAGGGCACTCCGGCCCCCCGTTCAAATTCCCGGCGCACCAGGTGCCCCGGCCCCTTGGGGGCCACCATGGTGACATCTACATCTTTCGGGGGGACGATCTGCCCGAAGTGAATGTTGAACCCGTGAGCGAACATGAGCATCTTGCCCGCGGAGAGGTTGGGCTCGATGGCCTCCCGGTAAAGCTGAGGCTGGATCTGGTCCGGCACCAGGACCATG
>JALWCD010000134.1:0-612 GCA_027036915.1 Thermodesulfatator sp.
GCCCTATCATTTCCGGAAAAAGACCTTCCACCATCGCCAGAAAAGGACCTTTTGTTAAGACAGCTTCTTAAAAATTATGAACGTCTGGTGGCCATTGATGAGCTGGCCAGGCTCGACCGCAAGCGGGCCCTCCGCAAACTGGTAGTAAAGGCCAAAAACGAAATTCGAGAGCTCCTCCTTCGGGTGGAAAAAGATTACGAAAAAGTCCTGGCACAAAAGGAAGCGGAAATCAGAAATTTCATCGCTTCCCGGGAGCCCAGAAAGAGGATTCCCGAAATAAGGGAGGTTCTATGGTGTAAAACTCCCACCAGGACCATCCTTATCCCCATCGAAGAGGTGGCCTTTGCCGGAGAGATCCAGGAGCACTGGCGCCCCTATCTGCTGGAAGGGCAATTTCCTTTAAAATTACTTAAAGGAAAGGGGCTTCTGGCCGCGCTATTCGGTAAAATTCGCCCCAAACTTCAGGGGGCGCTAGCCGAAAAGTCGGAAAAAGAGCTGCAAAGAATGGTTTTCAAGACCCAAAAGATCCTGACCAACGAGACCAAACTGGTCCTCCTCTGGAAGGAGGGAAAATCCCTGGCTCTTCTGGTGGAGGATTTCAAACTCCTGACC
>JALWCD010000134.1:622-9070 GCA_027036915.1 Thermodesulfatator sp.
GGAATGGCTTCCGGCCGAGGCCCCCTTCATAGCCAAAACCACCCTGGAAGAAGGGGAGGCTTATCTCTTTTCGGTAGCTCAGGGCTAGTATGCTGGATCAGGAACTCAAGGCCTACCTCGAAAATCGTTTAAAAGAAGCCGAACTTTACGCCAAACAGGGCCTGATAGATGAGGCCCTGGAAGTCTATAGAGAACTCCGGGATCTGGTCTCCGATGAGGAAAACGGCCTCAAACAGGAGATCCAGAGAAGGATCTTCGAGCTTGAGGCCTTCAAGGGAGTGGTCTCGGAGGAGGTCTCCGGGGAAGGGACTTCCTTTGAGGAGAAACTGAGAAAAGCCCTCATCCTCAAAGAGGGAGCCTTCTATCAGCAGGCGGTCAAGATCCTGGAGGAGTTACTGGAGGAAAATCCCTGTCTGGAAGTCTATCGCGCGCTGGCGGAGTGTCTTGAGGCCCTGGGACATTTCGAAAAGGCGGCCAGCGTCCTCAAGAAAGCCCTCAAAAACCTTTATTTTTCTCCGGAAGCCAGAGCCGACTTTCTGTTTCTTAAAAAGAAACTGGCCGAGGATTTGGAGAAAGCTTATGAGTTTGAGGAGGCTTTGAGTCTTTACCAAGCACTTATCCACGAAATTCCGGAAGAAAAGGAAATCTTTGCGGAAAAGATAGATTTTCTGAAATCCATAGTGGCCTCCTGCGGCCGTCTGAAAATTCTCTTTAAGAAAAAAACCCTTACACCCTCGGTATGTAAAGAAGCCGCGGAGATCGCTCGCGAAACCGGTGAGAGCGTGGAACAGGTCCTGATAGAAAAGTTCCATATCCCCAAAAGTGAGATCGGAGAGGCGCTTTCGCGATTCTATAATTGCCCTTTCTGGGAGTTTACGGAAAAAGAATTGGTGGGCAAGCCCCGGTGCCTTGAAGGGGTCAAGGAATCCTTCCTGCGCCAGCTGGTGGTGGCCCCTTTAGAGGACGAAGAGGGTCGCATTACGCTGGTCACCGACAACCCTTTCAACCTGGACAAGATCGAACAGGCCAAAAAGATCCTCGAACTGCGAGAATTCGAGATCGCGGTGGGCATAAAAGAGGACATCCTCAAGCTTCTGGATTTTTATTACGGAAAGCTCAGCTACTTTGAGCCCTCCGAAATGCCTCAGCTGGAACTCATCCCCGAGGAGGAAGAGGAAACCCCCGAGGAAGAGGAAGCCCTCCCGGAGGATCAGGAAAGTGTGGTGGTCCAGCTGGCCAACTACATCCTGGAGGAAGCCTACAATCGGGGAGCTTCGGACATTCATATCGAAAGTCTCACCGGCCGGCGAGGGGCCCAGATCCGATTCCGGATAGACGGAGAATGCATCCCCTTTCAGACCGTGCCCTATTCCATGAAACGTCCCCTGGTCTCCCGATACAAGATCATGGCCGGGCTGGATATCGCGGAAAAGCGGCTGCCCCAGGACGGAAAGATCAAATTCCGTACCCGCACCGGAAAGGTCTTCGAGGTCCGGGTGGCCACCATTCCCACCATTGAAAACAACGAAGACGTGGTCATGCGAATCCTGGGCGGGGTTCAGGCCCGGACGCTTGAGGAGATCGGTCTGCGGCCGGAGGTTCTGGAACAGTTCAAAAAGCTCCTTGAAATGCCCTACGGCCTGATCCTGGTGGTGGGGCCAACCGGGTCCGGAAAGACCACCACCCTGCACGCGGCCCTGCATTACATCAATCGCCCCAGCAAGAAGATCTGGACCGCGGAGGACCCGGTGGAAATCGTTCAGGAGGGCCTGCGGCAGGTCCAGGTCCGTCCCAAGATCGGGCTCACCTTTGCCCGGGTATTGCGGGCCTTCCTGCGGGCGGACCCGGATGTGATCATGATCGGAGAGACCCGGGACGAGGAAACCGCCCACACCCTGATCGAGGCCTCCCTCACCGGGCACCTGGTCTTTTCCACCCTTCACACCAACAGCGCCCCTGAGACCGTGACCCGGCTCCTGGGGATGGGGATCGACCCTTACAACTTTGCGGACGCCCTCCTGGGGGTGCTAGCGCAGCGGCTGGCCAAACGCCTCTGTCCGGACTGCAAGGAACCCTATCAGCCCTCGGACAGGGATCTCGAGGAGCTGATCTTCGAGTACGGAGAACACCCCTTAAAGCCCCTCACGGAGGAAGAGGTCCGCCAGGCCACCTTTTATCGCCCGGTAGGTTGCAACCGCTGCAACCACACCGGCTACCGGGGCCGGATAGCCCTTCACGAACTCCTGGTCCCCAACGATGAGATCCGGGAACTCATCGTCAAGGCCGCACCGGTTCACGAGATCCGGGAGGCGGCCCTGCGAAACGGGATGTTCACCCTGAAACAGGACGGCATCCTCAAGGTGCTCACCGGGGAGACCGATCTCAAACAGGTGCGGGCGGTCTGTGTCCGCTGATTCAGAAAAGTTCGCGGAGTCTTTTTACCTCCTCGGCCTTCACCTGGTAAACATAAGGTCCGCTTTTTACCAAAAATTCCTTTCCGGCCCGTCCGAAGAGAAGTTTTCGTTCCGAGCGCCCGCCCCTGACCTCAAGACGCCCCACCTCTTTCTGGAAGCGCTCCGGCGCAACCACCTTTTCCGCAAAGAGGGGAAAGACCCCCCGCAGCCGTTTTTTGACCTCCTCCGGGGAAAGAGTTTCTTCCCTGCCCTTCCGGCTCAAAAGCCATTTCTCCTTCTCTTTCTTTAAGAGATAAACCGATTTGCCCTCCCAGAAGAGAGCCAGAGACCTGAGATCCGAATAATCCAGGCTCAGGACGGTCTTTTCCACCCAGGGTTCGGCCGAGGGTTCCCCGGGGCTTTCAGACCAGATCTCAAACCGGGCCAGCAGGTTCTCCGGGACGAGATAGACGCTCTCGGAGGCCTTCAGACGCACGAAACAGCTCTCCCAGTAAGGTCCCCTTTTCCCGATCAAAAGATGGAAGAGTTCCCTTCCCCCCCGGAGTCCCACCAGATGGAGGGCCTTTTCCTCGACCAGATCGAAAGTCTCCCAGTAAGTTTTCCCCCGGGCCCGCTCTTCTCCGGATAGGGAAGCCAGCTCCGAAAGGAGCCTTCGAATCAGGGCCTCTTTGGCTGGCCGGGGAAAGTTTTCCTTATCGGAAGGCCCCCATATCTCCCAGCGGCCCTCTGAAAACTTAAGGCGAAGGACTTTCTCCGGACGGCTTCCCAGCCAGATCCGGATCTCGTCGGCCCCGGTCCATTCTTTTTTTCCTATTCGGATCAGGAGGGCCTCCTTCACCCCGGCCGGGCGTTCGGCCCGCTGAACCACGAGATACATGACAAACAGGATGACCAGCAGACCGCACAGAAAGAGAAGATTACGGGGACTCACGGCCGGCCTCCTGGTAGAATCTCCGGCGCCGGCTTCGCCTGCGCCAGAAAAGAGCTCCTCCGAAAAGGGCCCAGACCAGCGCCGGCAAAAAGACTACCACCACCCGCCAGAAAAGACGCCCCTCGGGTGAGATCGGCGGAAGATACCTCACGGGTTTCAACCTGGCCCGCAGGGAAAGCAGCTCGCCCCCCAGGGCCAGGGCCTCCGCGGCGTTGGCAAAAAAGAGGGCGTTGTCGAAGATGTCGATGATCCCGTCCGCAAACATGGCCCCGGACCCCACCAGGATGAGTCTTCCGGGGCGGGCCGACTCATGAGGCTCGTGAACCTCTTTCTCCCGGGAGTTCTTTTCGGCCTTTCCGTCTCGGTCTTTTTTGGCTTCGTCTTTCTCTGTTTCGGGCCAGGGAGGAGCCGTGCCGTTAAAAGGCAGCGGAAATCGACCTTCCACCAGAAGTCCCAGAGGATACGAACGGGTCTCTTTCGGAGGGCTAAGATCCTTTTCGCTGAGGGAACCAAGTTCCACCTCCTCGGCCCAGGCCCCGGGCGAAGAGGTGAAAAGGGTCTTCACCCTGAGACCGAGCTTCTGGATGCGCTTCCGGTCCATCTCCAGGGGGCTCCCCCAGAGATAGAGAAGGGCGTTCAGACCATGGGTGAGGGGAGAGGTCCGATCCATCTGAGGGGGCAGCACCTGAACCTGCATGGGAAAATTGACCGGCACCTGGACCAGGGCCTTGAAGATCCCGATTTCTCTTTCCTGAGAGACGGCCATGGTGACCATCTGGCGATCGAAAAGAACCTGCTTTTTGATCCTAAGACCGTAGGTCTCAAGCAACCGGTTGACCGAAAGGTCCTGGGGCATGGGAGTGGCCAGGATCTCGCCCTCCGGGCCCGGGTTGTAGGAAAAGCGGGCCGCGGAGGTGGCCAGAAGAACCGCCCCGCCCTGATTGAGGAATCGGCCGATCTCAAAGAGCTGGCGGTCGTTGAGTTTTCCGGGAGAAAGGATCACCAGCAGGCGGGTCTTCTCCGGAAGACCGTTTTCCCGGGTAAGAGGAGTCCCCCGGACCTCAAAACCCAGGGCCCGCAGGATCTCCTCCGCGGTGTGATAGCTTCCGGAAAGAAAGTCCCTCCGGGAAAGGAAGGCCACCACCGGCTTTTCGGGAAGGGTTAGCTTATAAATCCGGGAAACTAAATCGTATTCCAGGGTGGAAAGGGTATCCGGAATCACCTGGGGAATAATTTCTTCGGGCCGATCCAGATAGGACAGGGCCAGGGCGCTATAGACCCGCCGCACGCTGACCTTATCCCTCTCGATGGTCTGCACCGCAAAGGGCTCTATTCCCCGTTCCCGGAGTTTTCTTTCGAGTTCGGGATTTCGGGTGGGATCCACCACCGCATAACGCACCCGGGGACTTAAGGCCGAAAGCTCCTCCAGCAGGGCCCTGACCTCTACGGTCAGATTCTTCATGGCCGGAGGCATCTTTTCCGGGGAGGAAACATAGTAGGTGATCTGGAGGGGAGCCGTGAGCCGGGCCAGGATCTTCCGGGTAACCGGGGAGAGGGTGTAGAGCCCCTCTTCGGTGAGATCGAGACGGGGGAGTCTCACCTGAGCCAGGGTGGCATTCAAAACCAGGACCAGGCCCAGCCAGACCGCCACCGAGGGATAAAAAAGGGCTCGCCGGTGGTACCGGAGATAACCCGCAAGGGTGAAATGGTTCAGGATCAGAAAGGCGGCGGCGTAGGTCAGGAAGAAGAGGACCTCCCGCAGGGGCACCACCCCTTTGATAAAGGGTGAAAAGTGAGGAATGAGCCCCAGAGCGTTTCGCAGAAAGGCGCCCACCCCGGGGAGCCAGGAATCAAGCGAGGAGGAAACCAGCTCCGTACCCAGGAGGACGCTCACCAGTCCGGCCACCGCGGTGAGCACGAAGGCCGCGATCTGGTCCTCGAAAAGGGCGGAGATGAAAAGACCGAGCCCGATGTAGAAGGACAGAAGCAGAGCCGCCCCCACGTAGCCCGCCACCAGGGCTCCACCGTCCGGATCCCCGAGCACGGAAAGCATCACCGGGATGATCAGGGTTCCGGAAAGAATGGTCAGCCCGAAAAGATAGGTCCCCAGGAACTTGCCCAGCACCAGAGACCAGGTGGGGACGGGAAAACTCAGAAGGAGACCCAGGGTGCCTCCTTTCCTCTCCTCGGCCCAGACCCGCATGGTAAGCGCGGATACGAAGACCAGAAGGATGACCGGAAAGGGTTCGAAAAAGGCCCGCATGTCGCAGACCCGGGCCAGGAAGAAGGTGTTCATGTAAAGGCCGTTTACCACCAGCAGAAAGGCCACGGCGAAGATGTAGGCCAGAGGCGAACGAAAGTAGCCCAGATATTCCTTCTTCAGGATGACCCAGAGCCCGCGCATCATGAAGACCCCACCAGCTTCAGGAAAAGTTCTTCCAGGGAAAGCCTTTCGGGAAAACATTCCCGGACCGGCCAGCCCTTCTCACAGAGAAAACAGGCCAGATCCGGCCGATCCTCTTCCAGGACCACCCGAAACTCGTCCTCGGCAAGCGGTGAGATTTCCATTACCCCCGGAACCTGCTTCCGATCTTCGGGGAGCTTTCCCTCCACCCGCACCCGGTAGACCGGCCGGGGGTAGATCTGCCGGTAGATCTCCTCCCGGGTCCCGGAGGTAACCTCCCTTCCCTGGTTGAGGATGAGGATCCGGTCGGCCAGGGCCTCCACCTCCTGAAGGATATGGGTGGAGAAGATGACGGCCTTTTCCGCGGCCAGCGTCCGGATGAGGTTTCGCATCTCGGCGATCTGCAGGGGATCGAGCCCGGTGGTGGGTTCGTCCAGGATGAGAATGGGAGGGTCGTGGATCAGGGCCTGGGCCAGCCCCACCCGCTGCCGAAATCCCTTGGAGAGTTCGCCGATGGGCTGCCGGAGAACGGACTTGAGACCGCAGGCCTCGATAACCCAGGCCTCTCGCTCCTTCTTTCTGGCCTCGTAAAGCCCCCGGGCCTCGGCCACAAAAGAGAGGTACTCCCCCACCTCAAGATAATCGTAGAGAGGAGGGGTTTCGGGAAGATAACCGAAATGGGCCCGGGCGACCTCGGGCCGGGCCACCACATCCACCCCGTTGAGAAACACGCGCCCCCCGGTGGGCACGATCTGGGTGGAGAGAATCTTCAGGATGGTGGTCTTCCCGGCGCCGTTTGGCCCGAGCAGGCCCAGAATCTCCCCGGCCGAGACCGAAAACGACACCCCGGCCACCGCCAGCCGGGAACCGTAGGCCATCTCCAGGCCCTCGGCCTCGACCAAGCCTCCCATCGTTTCCATAAATTAGGTCCGCCCCCGGGCGAAAGCAAGGGTCTCCTTCTTGAGGTCGGCCACCAGCAGGGCTATTCTCACCCGGGTGCGGGAAAGCACCCGTCCCTCCCCGGCCCTCTCCTCCAGGTAGGCCCGGAGGGCTTCCTTAAGCCCTTCGTCCACCTTAAGCCCTTCGCCCCGGAGTTTGAAAAGGAGTCTTTCCAGTTCCTTTTCCAGGGGCCGACGTCTCTCCCAGATCCCGGAAAAGAACCTGAGATCCGCGGGATAGCCCAGGGAAAAGAGATAATTGAAAATAACCACCGCTCCGGGGCTTCTGGGCCGGGGGCTGCGCCCGAAAAAACGCGCCAGCACCTCCCGAAAGAGTTCGTTTTCCCGGAGTCCGGCCCACTGGACCACCACCAGAAATCGGCGGGTTATCCCGAGCAACCGATCCACCGTGTTGAGATCATTCAACACCGGAGTCAGGGACACAAAGACCGTATCGAAGGTCTCCCGGGGAGACCAGGTCCGCCAGTCGGCCTCCACCACCTCCACGTTCCGGAGGCCGGCGGCCCGGAGTTTGCGCCGGAGGACAGCCAGCATGCCCGGAGAAACGTCCAGGGCCACCACCCGTCTGACCCGGGGAGCGAAACGCAGGGTGTAGGTCCCGGTGCCGCAGCAGAGGTCAAGGAGTGTGGCCTCCGGTGAAAGGGCCCCGGCCCTTTCCATTTCCGAGACCACGGTCTCCACCATCCCCCGGTAAAAGGGATTTTCTTCCAGCTCGTCATAGGTTTCGGCCATACGGTCCCAGAAGTCCGGTTTGAGGAAGTCCTCGTCCTCAGGGGTTTTGAAGGACTCCTGGTACCCCTTCCAGAATTCGGGACGGAAAGGGTCAGGAACCCTTTTCACCTTCGACCTCGTGGTGGTAGATGGCGTCCAGGATACCGTTCACGAAGGCCGGGGAATCCTCGGTGCCGAATTCCTTGGCCAGCTCCACGGCCTCGTTGATGGCCACCCGGGGCGGAATGTCGGGCCGGAAAAGGAGCTCGTAGGCTCCCAGGCGGAGGATGTTGCGATCCGTGGCCAGCATGCGCTCAAGACGCCAGTTTCGGGAATAACTGGAGATGACCCGATCCAGGGTCTCCCGTTTTTCCCGTATCCCCTCCACCAGCTCGCGGGCGAATTCAAAGGCCCCCTCCGGGGGGTCAATGTGTTCCCGATAGTTCTCCAGAGCCTCTTCCAGAGGCACCCCGGCCACATCCCATTGATAAAGGACCTGCAGGGCTATCTGTCGTCCACGATGTCTCAAACCCATCCCAGCTCTCCCAGAATCCCCGCCAGACGTTTCCGAAAACGGAAAAATAAAATTCAGCCTGCGGGACTCCTCTTTGTGGGTAATAATCTCCTTAAGGCCGGGGTCAAGGCCTCGATCTCCCCGTGGGAGCCCGGGAGGCCGTTAACCCCGTGCCGCACCACCTACGGAATGCTTCCGGCCGGGCCCTTGATGAGCGGTTTACGAAAATACATGGTCTCCAGGAAGGCGATCCCGAATCCCTCCCCTGGCTCACCAGTAGAAAACTCTCCTCTCCCGAAAGACCCCCGGCCACCGCCCGCCTTTCACCCGGAAAGTGAACCCGATCGGCCACCCCCAGTTCGAGGCTCAGACGATAGTGTCCGGTCAACAGTTCTCCTCCCCCCACCGTGCTCCAGACCCGGAAATTTCCGGAAAAAGAGAACCGGTGCGCAAAAGATCAGGGAAGTTTCTTAAGCAGATCGGCCATCTCCAGGGCCGCCATGGCGGCCCTGGAG
>JALWCD010000135.1 GCA_027036915.1 Thermodesulfatator sp.
TACCAGAACCGCTCTTGATTTCGGACGTTTCGACGATCCCAATCTGAACTATCGGGTGGAAGAACTCAATCTGACCGGCAAGCTCACCCTGTTTGCGGAGGAGTTTATCCGCGCGGTAAACCGCATCCATTCGGAGGGGGTGGGTCTAAAGTTCTTTACCGGAGAGGTGGAAGGGCTTTACCAGACCAGTCGTTATCTCAAAAATCTCCCTTTTTTCCTGGATCTCAAACGGAACGGAAGCCTTTTCATTTGGGTAAAAGATCCCTCAGGTAATATCACCCCGGTGAGGGTGGACTTTGCGCTTCCGGCTGATGCCACCCTCCAGGACGTAGCAGACCAGATCAACGGGGCTTTACGGGCCCACGGTTTTGAACCCCCCGCAAGCGTTCAGGCCCTGGTGCGCAACGGGCGCCTGGTTTTCCAGGCTCAGGAGGGCTGGGCCTTCGCCTTTTCCAACGACACAGCCGGGATCCTGGCCACCACCGGAATCAACACCTTTTTTGCCGGGATCGACGCCGCAAGTATAGAGGTGAATCCCCTCCTTTCCGTGCATCCGGAATACGTAGCCGCGGCCCGGCTGGATCGCGAAGCCTGGCGAAGCGAGCCCGATCTCTTCAAGACCTATCGTAGCCGGGATACGGTCTCCGGCGCGGATACCGTAGGAGGCACGGCGGACTATACCCTCTACGTACGGTTTTACAATGCCCAGGGCGGAGTGGTGGAGGAAAAGGCCGTCACGGTTTCGGCGGGGGCCAGCTTGTCGGAGGTTCTCTCTGAACTCGATCAGCTCGAAGGTCTCCGGGCCTATATTGATGCCGAGGGCCACCTGGTGATGGGGATCGATCCCAACACCTCCGCCCCCTATGCCCACTTCGAACTGGGAGTGGAAAATCCAGCCGGCGAAGGAGGGATATTGTGGTACCTGAGGGACAGGGGGCTCTGGGTGCCGCAGTACCGTCGGGATCCCGGCGATCCAGCGGGAGGAAGTCAGCTCTTCTCCGGGCTGGAACCCCGGGTCAAGCCCACCCAGTACGTGGCCGAAATCGGGGCTCTGGACCCCACCACTCTGGGCTTTTCGGGCACGTTAACCCTGCGCTTTTTCGACGCTCAGGGGAATGAAATTCCGGGAAGTTCCTTTGCCGTTTCGGGAAGCACCCTGGATCAGTTAATCTCCAATCTCGATGCCCGAAGCGAGATCAGGGCCTACATCGATAACGGCCAGGTGGTGATCGCTCTCGAAGACCCACCCCCGGGAACGGCCTACTTCGTGATGGAGGAGGATGATACGGCCCGCTCCTGGGGACGCATTTTTCTCGACAACGGCGGAACTCCATACGAACTGACCTTTTCCATGGGAGCCATTGAAAACTGGCTTTTTGATAGGGCCGGAAATCCCATCGATGTCGATCCCAGCAATGAGCTCGTAGACCCCTTCCGGGTAGAGCTCACCACCGATCAGGGCCTGATCCAGCTCATCAGGAAATATAACGCCACGGAAAATCAGAAGTACGGTCTTTCGGCGGAGATCGACACCGAGGGACGCCTCCTGGTTCGGACCACCGGCCTGTATGAGACCCGAAGCTTCGTGGTCACGGAGGCCGGCCCCCTGGCCTTCGAGACCGAAGTCTCCGCTGAGCGCTACGATCCCGAAACCGAAACCTTTTTCTTCCTTACGGATCTTCCGGTTTCTGATACAGCCTCCTTTTCCCCTCAAACCATCACGGTAAGTTATCGTCGCGGAGACGGAACGACCTTCCATACGAGGGACCTTACTTTTTCCGGCAGTTTCACTCTGGCCGATTTCATATCCGTGCTCAACGGTCTGGATGAAGACGGTGACGGCACTCCCGACTTTTCCGCCGGGCTTGACGACTCCGGAAGACTTTTCCTCCGGATAAACGATCCCGATCAGGACGGAGACGGAGCCCCGGATCTTGTCCGGTTTGGTCTTACTTCGGACCTATCAGGGGAGGAGGGCCATCTTCCGCTCTACCTCAACCGCCATACTTACACGGCGGCCGGCAACCTCCTTGCCGGCTTACAGGGCTTCGAACTTCAGCCCGGGGACAACCGCAACGCCCTGAGACTTTCCGATCTTTCCGGAGAAACCCGTGAAGCCCTGGGTGAGGCCAGTCTCTCGGATTACTATGCTTCGGTGGTGGCCGAGGTGGGGGTGGCCGGAAAGCGCGTTTCCGAGGCCAAGAGTTTCCTTGAGGATCTCCTCAAACAGCTTCAGCTCATGCGGGATTCCATCTCGGCGGTTTCACTGGATGAGGAGATGGCCAACCTCATGAAGTATCAGCAGGCCTTTGCCGCGGCGGCCAAGGTGCTTACGGCCTCGGACGAGATGCTCATGACCCTCATCGAGGCCAAACGCTAAGGAGGTGAAGAACCGTGCGGCTCAGTCTTAGAACCCTTTACGGAGGATTGCTCACCGATCTCGAACACCTTACCGAGGCTATGTATAAGTATCAGACCCAGATCGCCACCGGAAAGAAGTACCAGCGTCCCTCGGAGGCTCCCGTGGATCTCAACTATGCCCTGGGCTATCGCAGGGCCCTGGCGGAGATAGATCGTTATCGGGAATCTATCCGGGAGGCCAGAAGTTTCCTGCGCACCGTGGAAGGGGCTCTCAAGAGTTTCAAGGATCTGATCGAAAGGGCCAAGGAGCTGGCCCTTGAGGGGGCCAACGACATCCAGAACGCCTCCACCCGTAAGGCCATTGCCACCGAGAGCGACGGCCTCATCCGGGAGGCC
>JALWCD010000136.1:0-2188 GCA_027036915.1 Thermodesulfatator sp.
ATCCTTTCCTGGGCCACAAGATTAAAAAAAATCACGTTGTCCGAAATACCCGCCCCCAGATCAAAAATGAAAAAATCTACCCCCTGAGAGACCTCCTCGAATTGCTCTTTAAGGGCCAGTTTTTCCGAAGGGTCTAGACGGGTAAGTTCCACCACCCCGGAACTGGCCGGAATAACATCAAAACCATAGGTGGTTTTGATCAGGATATCTTTGAGGGTGCACTCCCCAGCCAGTACATGTCGAATATCCTTTTTGGGGGCCAGCCCCAGTAGAACATCGATATTGGCCAGACCCAGATCGGCATCAAAAATCAAGGCGTGGTAGCCTTTCTCTTCCAGGGCCAGAGCCAGATTGGCCACCAGGTTGGTTTTCCCTACCCCGCCTTTTCCACTTGATACCGAAAGGATACGCATCCTCGCCTCCTTCTTTATTTTAAATCATAAACCGCTTTAAGCCCACGTATGAATATTCTTTCGAGAACTTCCGGTGTGGCCCGTGTGAGATCCTCGGGTACCCGGGGACCGGAGGAAATGAAACTCACAACCGGCCACTCATCTTTCAAGAGAAAAACCAGAGGCAAACCGGACACCAGACGGTCCACCTGGGTAAGCACCAGGCCCTCCACCGGATAATTTTCGATCTCTTTTAGAAAACGTTTAAGACTCTGAGGATGTTCGACGGCTTTAAGGACCGCCTGAATCCTGGCCCGGGGAAACTTCTCGAGCAGGTCTTCTAGTTCCTCCGGTCCGAAGTTCCAGCCCCAGGCAGGCGTATCTACGAGGAGACAGCCATCCTGAGACAGGTCGTTCGGCAGCTCGGTGAGTACCGGTATCTCCAGCAACTCTCCCAGTCGCATGGCTTCGGCCCGGGCTCCCACCCTATGACGGTTCAGGGTTACCACCGTGACCTCCTGGCCCTGTCGATATTTGAACCAGGTTGCTACCTTGAAAACTGCACTCGTTCTACCAGCTCCGGCCGGCCCCACAAAGATCAGATTCCGGGAAAGGGTCGACGTCCCCTTCCGGGCAAGGCGTTCCCTTATCCAGCTCACGGGATCTTCCATTTCCGAAGCCACCTCGGGCGGAATGCCCATCTCCAGCCATTTAACGTATCGACTACGGGCCACCTTTTCGGAAAAGGCCTCCTGGAGCAACCCCTTGATCTCGGAAAGTTCGTTCCGGATCTCCTGAAGGGTTTCTGGACTCGGGCTTTCCATAGAAAGGGAACCAGCCTCCGGGACCTCCGGAGCGGGATCTCGATCCACCGCAGCCGTGATCTCGTACCAGAATTTTCCTCCCTCCTCCACGCGTCTTGAGGAAAGTATGAGAGCCTCTTCGCCCAGCTCCCGTTTAACCTGAGCCAGGACTTCTAAAGCGTTTTCGCCTCGAAAACGTTTAATCCTCACGACCCAACCTCACGGTTTCCACGATTTCTACGCTGACCTCGGCCGGAATCTCGGCGTGGGAAAGGACCACGGCCTGGGGCAGGCTCCTTTCGATCAGACGACGCAGATGCCGCCTCACCGTGGGCGTGGCCAGAAAGACGGGCTGACGTCCGGCCCGGGACATCCTTTCGGCGGCCTGGCTGAGAGCGGCCACGATGCGGCTTCCTATCCGGGGCTCGATCATAAGGAAGGTTCCTTCAGCCGTCCGCTGAAGAGCCTTGCGAATGGCTTCCTCAATATCCTCCCCCACCGCGGCCACATAAAGTTTGCCCGAAGAGTCGAGATAAGGTTTGACAATCACCCGGGAAAGACGCTGCCGTACGTATTCCGTGAGGGTCTCCGGATCCTTTATCCGTTCGCCGTAATCGGCCAGGGTCTCCATGATGGTGAGAAGATCCCGGATGGAAATGCCCTCCCGAACCAGATTCTGAAGCACCTTTTGCACCACCCCCAGATTCACCACGTTCAGGGCCTCCTCCACCCCCTTGGGGTACTGACGGGAGAGCCCGTCAAGGAGTTTCTGGACCTCCTGGCGGGTGAGGAGTTCGTCGGCGTGCCGCTTAACCACCTCCGCAAAATGGGTCACGATAACCGTGGAAAGGTTCACCACAATGTAGCCCGCGGCCTCGGCCTCGTCCTTCCTGGCTTCCGGGATCCAGTAAGCCGGAAGCCCGAAAGCCGGTTCCCGGGTGGGAATGGCACCCTCGATTTCCGGGGCCTTCTCCTCCTGAGACCTGGCCAGAA
>JALWCD010000136.1:2198-2734 GCA_027036915.1 Thermodesulfatator sp.
TGACGTACTCCGCCGGTTTGAGCTGCAGATTATCCCGCACGTGGATGGGGGGAATGACCACCCCCATCTCCAGGGCAAACTGTTTGCGGAGGTTTTTGATCCTTTCCAGAAGATCCCCTCCCTGAGACTCATCCACCAGAGGAATGAGGGCATAGCCGATCTCGAGACTCAGGAGATCCAGGGGCAGGAGTTGCTCGATCTCCTCGGTGGGAGGCTGGGTCTCGGCCGCCTCCTCGGTTTTTTCCTCCGGAGGCAGTTCCCGTTTTAGGCGATAGGAAATATAAGCCAGGCTCCCGACTCCGAAGGCCAGCACCGTAAAAGGCAGGGTGGGCAGTCCCGGAAGAAGGCCCACGAAGAAGACCGCGACCGCGGCCATGGCCAGGGCTTCCGGACGGGCCGCAAACTGTCGGGCGAAGTCGCGCCCCATGCCGGATTCGGAGGCCGCCCGGCTCACAATGATACCCGCCGAGGTGGACACGATCAGGGCCGGAATCTGGGAAACCAGACCGTCACCGATGGTAAGCAGGGTATAGGAC
>JALWCD010000137.1 GCA_027036915.1 Thermodesulfatator sp.
CTAAAATTTTGATGAAAGGTCTGGTAGGTACTGCTGATTTTTTGAGAGGTGTTTTGAATAAAGAAAAGGGGCTTCCCATTAAAGGGCTTTTGTCCCATGTATCTGTTTTTGAAATACCAGGTTATGACCGATTCCTTTTGATTACAGATGTGGCTATGAATATAGCTCCCTCTCTGGATGAAAAGGGCACTTTACCCACCACTCAGGCCCACCCCGTCCTTGCCTGATTGAGCCACCGGGGAGGTTTTCTCGGCAAAAGACCTCCAGGTTCAGATCAAGACCGCCGCCCGCCATAGCCGCCCTCCCGCTTTAAAGACTCAGCCCAAGCCCGGAGGAGAAACAGAACCTTCCCGGTGGCCGGATCTTTTACCGTAAACTTACGAAGCTGGCCGCCTTGTGACCGGTGTCTATATATGGTGTTCACAGAAAAAGGCAAACAAAAACGCTGAAAAACTTTTGAATCAAGCGGAATAAACTCGGGAAATTCTTCAATACGCATAGGCCACCTCCTCTTATTGATTTTCGCCGAGGAGGAGGCCCCCTGAGGATTGACTACCCTGGGCGGGAGGGCTATTTTAATTGTGGGGTTCAGTGAAGGCCCGGAATAAACTCCGGGCGATCACCTTTAATGGGAGAGGGAGCGACATCCCTCGGGATGCCCTCTCCGCCCGGCCGGGGGCCTCCTCCCCGGCCTTTTTTATTCTCTTATTTTATTTCCCTTCTTCATCTTCAAGCTACACCTTTCATTTTTTTTATAAGAGTAAACTCTCCGGTAAAGTTGTCAAGTTATAAAATGGCACAATACATTGTGGAGTTACGCATCAAAGACAAATTGTCTTCTTTCCCTTGGAGCATCAAGCTACATTACCTCCTCGGTAAACAACCCACGGTTGTAGAGAAAAACTCTATATAGCAAAATTATGCAATATCATCTATGAGAATACATCCCGCCTTTTACTAACTCCTTAGCGCCCACAACCTCCACAACGGTATTGACCGAAATATCATGTCGGTTCATCTTCGTAAGGGGATCACTTCGCCTTTCGTCTCCTTTTCGTCTATGTTCGTCTCGCTTTCCTCCGAAAGTTCGAAGAGTTTCGCCACGGCTTCGATCTCCTGTCGCAAACTTTCCGGGTTAAGGTGCGTGTAGTGTTTAAACAGCACTTCGAGGTTTTTATGGCGGGTAAGCTTGGCGGCCCTTGCCGTGGAGATGTTAAGCTCCACTAAGGCCGTAGTAAACCCGTGCCGCAGAGAATGGAAGACCAAGCGGTAGCGAGGATCGCTCACACCTTCGTTAAGTCCGGCCTCATCGACCGCTTCCTTGAAAACATGGCTCACCGTGTGCTCACTGACCTTAAAGATTCTGTCCTCAGGGTCTCCTTTAGGAAGGCCCTTCAGGTATTCGATGAGGTAAGAGGGAAAGGGAAGCACTCTTCCCTCTGGGTCTTTTTCATGCGCAAGCCTCACCGTGCCCTTATCAAGGTCAAGGTCTTCCCACCTTAGGGCCAGGACTTCGGATCGCCTCAGGCCAAGGAAGAGGCTAAAGAGAGCCACCCCGTAAACCGCCGGGTTTTTCCTCTTGAGGATCGGGGCAAGCTTGCGCCACTCCTCCGGGGTAATGGCTCGTTTGCGCCGGTTGTCAAATTTCGGCACCGAGACCTCCCTCATCGGATTGCGCCAGTCCTTCGGAAGCTTCCCCCACCGATAAGCCAGATTAAGGGCCTTTTTAAGAAACTGAACGGCTTTTTCCTCCGCCCTGGGGCCTAACCCCTTATCCCGAACGGCCTTCTTGGCCCGCTCCCCGTCAAGGGGAGAGATGGCGTCGAGGGTCCGGTTGCCAAGGAGAGGAAGCAGATGGAGCCGCCAGAAACTGGCCTCCGAGGGATAACTTGCCGGTCGGTTCTCTTTGAGCCAGGGAAGATATTCCCGCTCCACAAAGTCCTTAAGCGTGGGGCTTGGGCCTGGCTCCTCTCCAGGCAGAGGCTCCCCAAAGCGGAGGCGCTTTTTGATCTCCGCCTCAAAAGCCCTGGCCTCACCAAGCGCCCCATGAAAAAGCCGCACCACCCGCCGTCCACGATAAAAAACATCTATCCGCCACACTTCCCGAAAAGGCTCCTTGCACCGTGGACACTTCCTGAGTTTCGGATGCTTCTTTACGCTCCAGCTTACATTGCACCTTTCACACCACCTTCCCAAAGCCATGCCTTACCTCCTTACATAAGGAATTCAAAAAAGTTCGCCAAATAATCCCGATTATCCGCAATTATGGGAGCACTTTTTAATACTAACACCTCCACTTTTTGGAGCAGAAATAGAGCTTTGTTTCATAACTTCCCTATAAAACGCAAATTGTGAGGGAAATTTTTCCAAGGTAATGAAAGTAAGGTTTGGTAAGGTTTTCCACCTTACCTTTCGGGGAATTTTTGGCAATATTTTCTTTAATTTTCTTTCAAAAATGGTATGCAGTAATGGAGGTAATGAAAGTAAGGAAAAATAGAATACCCCCCTCCCAAAAATTTTTTCGATCATGGAATTTTGACCACTCATCTTATGCCTTTTCGCTGTGAGGACGCTGTGAGTTTTTTCATACAAAACCAAAAAAAGATGTCAACTCCAGTAAAAAGATGAAAAAGCGCTTTTCCTTGGATGTCAACGGATAAAGGGCTTAAGGTTCATATTTATCAAGGGATGGCAAAAATCCGGAGCATGGGATTTGTAATCCCAGGGTTGAGGGTTCAAGTCCCTCCGCCGGCTCTTACAGCCTCAAGGGCTTCAGAATGCTAATCCCTCACCACTAGAAACCTCGGTGTGGCCCTGGTGCGGTAACACTTCGGGCCCGTAGTGTTACCTGGGTTAAGAGGGTCCTTTCTGGCTAGCTAAAACAGTGGAGCCTCCCCCGCGCCGTTTCGCTATTTATGGCCAGGAGAAAGGTTTTGCCGTCACCCTTGGGATAAGACATGCCTCCAGTAGGAAACTGCCGGGAAAAACACATTTAGGAGAAGGACGGGCAAGACCGGGGCCTTCTTAGGCCCCTATGTAGGCGATCATGGCTTGGAGGACCTGGTGAAAGCCGGGATTGAAAAGAGTAACGCCCGCCAGCATAATACCGGCAAGAACCTTGAGCCAGATCTCTAGTCTTACAAATCGGGCCTCAAATTTAGCCTCCAAGCGAGCCAGTTCCTCTTTGGTGGCCAGATGGGAAATAGCCTCCTCGATTCGGGCAATGTCTGCTTTAGAAGCTACCTCTTGGGCTAACTCCTCCTTGATCTCGGCCTTTACCACTTCCTTTTGCGCCCGGGCCTCCTCTCGGACCGCACCCAAACCCTCCTCAAGCGCCCGGATCACTTTCTCCGCCCGCTCCCGGTCCGGGATCGCCTCCTCGATCACCCTCACCACGTCATACGGAAGAGCCATGCCCATAGCTCTAAGATAGCCTTCACCCTTTCCCTGGGTCAATACCCCATCTAGAAAATGTTACTGCAGGGCGATTTTGTAGCTCCTGACCGGTTTTTTTCCGGTTTTGTCATAGACTCGTTTCCGAAGGGCTGAACTATCTCCCGGAAAGGACTAATAGAAAGGAGGTCTAATTTTCCAGGATGTAGCCCCAGGTTTCGAAACGCTCTAAACGTCTCTCCCGGGCGCGCACCACCAGGTCCCTGGCATGATCCAGGTTGCGGATCACCAGGGAGGTTATTTCCGGGTCCAGAGCTTTATCCGAAAGACCCCTGAGGACCTCCCGGGCCTGAGAAAGAGACATTCCGGGACGATAGGGACGGTCCTCTAAAATGGCGGTGGTCACGTCGGCTACGGCCAGAATCCTGGCCCCCGGAGAAAGGTTTTCGGACGAAAGACGGGCCGGATATCCCCGGCCGTCGAGCCTTTCGTGGTGAGCGGAGGCCCAGGCATTGATGGTTTCAAAGTGAGGAATCTTTTCTAGGATCCGATAGGTCACGAAGGGATGGGCCTTCATGATGGCCCATTCCTCCTCGGTCAGGGGCCCGGGCTTATTCAGGATCCTTTCCGGCACGGAAAGTTTACCGAGATCATGAAGATAGCCCGCCACCTTGAGGTAGCTCAAAAGGGGTTTCGAGAAGCCCACGGCTTCTCCCAGCCAGGCGGCCACAGAAGCTACCCCCGCGGAATGGATGCGGGTAAAGGGGCTCTTTAAATCCACCACCACCGCAAAAAGAGCCGCCAGGGATTCCATGTCCTGACAGGGAAGATAGGTGGAATGTTCCACCTGAAAAATGAGTTCGGTTTCCTTTTTGAACCTTTCGAGTCTGAGCCAGAAAAGTTCTTTCTGCCCCTCTTTCCGAAGGGCTTCTATCACCGGCGGGGCGAAATCCCGGGTGCGAGTGCGAAATTCGTCCAGAATCCTGGGAGCCCGGAGAAGCACCGGAGGGCCATATTCCCTCACCCAGATCTCCAGCGTGTCGGCGAGATGAATGAGATTTCCCCCTAAAGCCGTCTGCTCGTTCGTCTCGGCTTTCAGTTTTTCCCAGGGAGTATGGTGATGCAGGATGAATTCGGCGGCCCGACGGAGATAAGGAAATTCCCGGAGCATCCGGTAACCGAGAACGGTGTGTTTTTCTATGACTTGCGGATCTTCCTCAAGCGCCCGGACTCTCTCCTCCGCGGTAAAAAGCCCCAGATCGTGCAGCGCTCCGGCGATGACCAGGGCTTCAAGCTCCTGGCCTTTAAAACCGAGCTCCCGACCCAGAATACGTACAATGTATGAAACCCTTAACTGGTGGCTGACCAGCTGGGAATCCGCACTATCCAGGGCTTCCGAAAGGGCAAAAATTATACTCTCGAGAGGAATGAGAGGGAACCCTTCCATCAGGCCCCCTCAAGCCTTGCGAGGGCTTCCCGCAGCCGCGAGACGGCCTTCCGGAGGGTGTCGAGACTCTGGGCGAAGGAAAGCCTAAGGAAGCGGTCGTCTCCAAAGGCCACCCCGGGTACCGTGGCTACCCGCCCCTCTTCAAGGAGGTACTCGGCCAGACTTACGGAATCCCGGATTTCTCCGCCGGCCGGGGATTTTCGCCCGTAGAAGGCGGAAAAATCCGCAAAGAGATAGAAGGTCCCCTGTGGGCGAACGGGTTTCACCCCCGGAATTTCGGAAAGGGCCTGGTGTAAAAAGGCCGCCCGTTCGGCAAAGGCCCGACACATTTCCCGGACGCAGTCCTGCGGACCGGTAAGGGCGGCCACCGCGGCCTTCTGGGCAAAGGCCGTGGCGTTGGAGGTGCTCTGCCCCTGGAGCTTGGCCGCCGCCCGGATGACCTCTTCCGGCCCTACGGCCCAGCCTATGCGCCAGCCGGTCATGGCGTAGGCCTTGGAGACCCCGTTCACCAGGATTACCCGCTCGCGCAACTCTGGAGCCACGGAAAGAACGTTTTCCGGGCCCCGTCCGTCAAACCGCAGCCGGTCATAGATGTCGTCGCTGATCACCCAGAGATCATGCGCTCGCGCGATTCCGGCCACCGCGGAAAGGAACTCCCGGGAATAGAGACAACCCGTGGGGTTCGAGGGGCTGTTAAGGATGATCCCCCGGGTCCGTTCCGTTATGCGAGCCTCGATTTCCGCGGGCTCGGGCTCGAAGTTTCTCTCCGCCTGTCCCGGGACGATGACCGGCACCCCTCCGGCCAGCTCCACGATGGGGGGGTAAGAGACCCAGTAAGGGGAAAGGATCAGGACCTCGTCTCCGGGGTCAAGCAGGGCCTGGGCCAGATTGTAGAGGGCCTGTTTGGCCCCGCAGGTGACCAGGACTTCCTGCGGTTGATAGTCAAAGCCGTAATCTTCCTTCAGGCGAAAACAGACGGCCTCCCGGAGCTCGGGCAGACCGGCGGCCGGAAGATAACGGGTGAACCCCTCGTCAAGAGCTCTCTTGGCGGCCTCGCGAATGTGCTCCGGGGTGTCGAAATCCGGCTCCCCGGCCGAAAGATTGATCACATCCACCCCCTGCGCCCTAAGAGCCTTGGCCTTGGCGTCCACCGCCAGGGTGGCCGAGGGTTTAAGTCGCCTGATCCTTTCCGAAAGCTTCATCGGCGCACTCCTCTGGGAGCGTAATCCTTCGCTCTTCCCTTTTTACCGTAATACACCTCTTTGAGAAAGAGCCCCTGGGGAGGGGCCGGAGGCGGAGCCACGGAACGATCGCGGGCCTCAAGAATGCGGGCGAAATCTTCCGGCGTGAGACGGCCACGGCCCACTTCCACCAGGGCCCCCACCAGGTTCCGCACCATGTAGCGCATGAACCCCCGGCCCGTGATCTCGAAACGCAGCACGTGTGCCATCCCCACCGCCCGCTTGAGATGGGCTTCATAGACCGTGCGAACGGTGCTTTTGAGGTCCGTTCCGGACTTGCGAAAGCTCGCAAAATCCTTCTCCCCGATGATAAGAGGCAGACAGGCCCGCATGGCCTCCAGGTCCAGGGGCTCCGGAACCCACCAGGAATAGAGTCTTAAGACCGGATTGCGGATGGGGTGATTGTAGATCTGGTAGAAATAGGTCTTACGCAGGGCATCGTGCTGGGCGTGGAATTTAAAATCCACCTCCTCCACCCGGAGGATGGCGATGTCTTTGGGCAGAAGGGCGTTGGCCGCCCGGAAAATGGTCTCCAGATCGCGTTTACTGGTGGTGTGAAAATGGGCCACCTGGCCCAGGGCATGCACCCCCGCGTCCGTGCGCCCGGCCGCCCGGAGCTTCACCCGGTGCCCCACGATCCTTCTGAGGACCTCCTCAAGCACTCCCTGAATGGTCGGCCCCTGTTTTTGCCGCTGCCAGCCCAGATAGTTGGTGCCGTCGTAAGCGATGATAAGCTTGATATTCCGCATCTTAAGGGAAGACCGGGCTTTTCGGAAGCCCCCTATCCTCGGCAAACCCCAGCATGAGATTGAGGTTCTGCAGGGCCTGCCCGCTGGCCCCCTTGACCAGATTGTCGATCACCGAAAGGAGGATCAGACGCCCGGTGCGGGTGTCGAGCCTGAGCCCTATGTGACAGAGATTCGTGCCCCGGACCTCGGCTACCCGCGGAACGGTGCCCGGGGGCAGGACCTCCACAAAAGGACTTCCGGTATAAAATTCCCGGAGGGCCTCATAAATCTCTTTTTCACCGGCCCGGGGAAAGACGTAAAGGGTGGCGAAGATGCCCCGCTGCATGGGGGTAAGGTGCGGGGTAAAGAGCACTCGAACCTCCGCGCCCGCGGCCCGGGAAAGTTGGGCCTCGATCTCCGGGGTGTGGCGGTGAGCCGCTACTCTGTAAGCCCGGAAGTCCTCGTTAACCTCGCAATAGGAAAGGGCCACCTGCCCCTTGCGTCCGGCCCCCGAAACTCCGCTTTTGGCGTCGATAACGATGTCCCGGGGTTCGATCAGTTCGGCCTCAAGAAGGGGCACCAGAGGAAGGAGGCTGGCCGTGGGATAACAGCCCGGGTTGGCCACCAGACGGGCCTTGCGGATGGCCTCCCGGTGGATCTCGGAGAGGCCATAGACCGCTTCGGCCAGAAGCTCAGGGAACCGGTGCGGAGTCTCGTACCAGGCCTGATAGACCCCAGGGTCGGGAAGACGGAAATCTGCCGAAAGATCGATGACCTTAAGGCCTCTTGAGAGGAGCTCCGCAGCCATCTCCTGGGCCGTCCCGTGAGGCACGCAGAGGAAGGCCACCTCCGCTTCTTCCGCCAGGCGATCGGGCTCCGGGGGGATGATCTCGACCTCGTAGGGCAGGGGCGGGAACCCCCAGTATTCCGTGAGGGTTTTACCCGCCTCGCGGCGGGAGGTGGCCGCCGTGATCCGGATTTCCGGGTGGCCGGCGGCAAGCCTCAGAAGCTCAAGCCCGGTATACCCCGTGGCCCCGACCACGGCCACCCGTACCACGAAAGCCCCTCCCGGAAAGAAAGATCTTACCGCTTGGAGTACTGCTGCCCGCGCCGGGCCCCGCGCAGGCCGTACTTCTTACGCTCCTTGACCCGGGCGTCGCGGGTGAGAAGCCCGGCCTTCTTGAGCGGGGGACGAAAGTCCGGATGATACTCCAGCAGGGCCTTGGCGATCCCGTGACGGATGGCCTCGGCCTGAGCGTTCTTCCCCCCGCCCTTTACCGTGCAGTAGACGTCGAATTTCCCCTCGGTTCCGGTGAGCCGGAAGGGCTGTTCCACCACGTAGCGGGCCACCAGATGATCATAGAAATACTCATCGAAATCTTTTTTGTTCACGATGATCTTCCCGGTCCCCGGCGAGAGCCAGACCCGGGCGATGGCCGTCTTGCGTTTCCCGGTGGCGTAGTACCTCTCTTGAGTTTCGGCCATGATGTTTCACCTCCTAGAGTTCAAGGGGTTTGGGATTCTGAGCCTGGTGAGGATGCTCCGGGCCCGCATAGATCTTGAGCTTTTTCAACAGTTTTCGGCCCAGACGGTTCTTGGGGAGCATACGTTTGACCGCCAGACGAATGAGCTCCTCGGGCTTTTCCTGAAGCATCTGACGGGCCGTGCGGGTCTTGAGACCGCCCATGTAACCGGAATGCCGCCAGTAAATCTTCTGATCCCACTTCTTGCCGGTAAGACGGATTTTGGCGGCATTGACCACCACGATGAAATCCCCTATATCCACATGGGGGGCAAAATGGGGACGGTGTTTTCCCCGGAGACGCCTGGCGATCTCCGAGGCCAGGCGCCCGAGCACCTTCCCGGAAGCGTCCACCACGTACCACTCCCGCTGGACCTCTTCCTTTTTAGGCATGGGTGTCTGCGGCGTAAAGATCTCCATCTTTATCAACCCCTTTCCCAGAAATTCCGGCCCCTTAACTAAAAAACACTCCTTTTCTTTTGTCAAGCAGAAGGACTACGCGTTGTTACTGCAAGGCGATTTTGTCACCCCTAATTGCAAAGCCAAAATGTCACCCCCCTCCTGGTAAAACCATAGGCTCGACCTCCCTCAGGAGAATTCG
>JALWCD010000138.1 GCA_027036915.1 Thermodesulfatator sp.
TCATTGGGTAGGCCTGGAGGGTGGTAGAGGGCGATTTTCCCCAGGAAGATCTCCTGAGAGAAGTCCACCATCAGGCTGAAGATCCGGGCCACCACGGCCCCGATAATCCCCAGAAGAACCGCATCCAGAAGGAGCCGAACCTGTTTCCTTTTCAACTCCGGAAAACCTCCCCGGTTTCCTTTACTATACTATCTTTAAGGCCTCAACGGCTTGCTTTCGGAAAAAGCCTTGGGTATGCTCTAAAGCGAAACCCGAAAAGGAGGGGTATCTCATGGGGCTTCAGAAAACGATCTCGCAGTATATTCCACAGGGTGTTTTTATTGTTACGGTAAGACACGGACAGAGAATTAACGGTATGACGGCGGCCTGGGTGAGTCAGGTTTCGTTCAGGCCCAGGCTTCTGGCGGTGGCCATCGCCCCCGAACGCTACACCTACGAACTTCTAAAGGAATCCGGAGTTTTTTGTATAAATGTCCTGGGGGAAGATCAGATAGATCTGGCCCGTCATTTTGGGTTCAAGTCCGGAAGGGACGTGGATAAATTTGCGGGGCTTTCTTACCTTAACGCCCTCAAGGGTTCTCCGGTGCTGAAGAGCGCCATCGCTTACTTTGAGTGTACCGTGGTTTCCACCTGTGAGACCGGAGATCATGTGCTTTTCGTGGGCGAGGTGGGGGATTACGCGGTTCAGGTAGAAGGAGCCAGGCCCCTCATTTTCCGCTGGGACGATTATTTCGGAGGGGTGGAGGCTTGAGATGCCCGGAGAGGAACTCGCAGGCGGTCAGGAGCTGCTGGTCCTGCATGAAAGGTGGGTTGGGGCGGCCCGGAAGCACCTGCGGGAGATCGTGGCCGCGGTGGTGGGTCTGATTCTGGTCCTCTCCCTCTGGGCGGGCTATCGGATGTATCAGGATCGGAGGGAGGGGCGGGCGGCTCTGCTTTATGCCCAGGCCCTCTCTCTCAGGGACCGGAAAGCCAGTTTCAAGAAACTGGAGGAACTCCTCCGGAGGTATCCCGGAACGGTAGCGGCCCGGGAGGCCCGCCTCAACCTCTGGGAAAGAGACCTGGGGAAAAAGAGACCGGAGGAACTCCTTTCCGCTCTAAAGGATCTGGAGCGGGAAAGCCGGGGTGAAATAAAGGCTTCGGTGCTTTTGGGGCGTGGTTACCTTCTGGAGGAATCCGGAAAGTTAAGGAAGGCGGTGGGGCTTTATGAAAAGGTGCTCAGGGAGGCTCCTTTTTCTGGGGGTGTCGTTTATGCCGATCTGGCCCGGGCTTACGAGAAGCTCAAAGAATATCATCGGGCCCTGGATTATTATAAAAAATACCTGGAGACCAGACCTCCGTCCGGAGGGCTCGATTTCGTGGAGTATAAACTTTCCGAAATAGAGAAGCTTCTGGCAGAGAACTCATGAGTTTGCTCGTTTTTCAGAGACTGGCGGAGGAGCGTATTCAGGAGGCCATCCGGAACGGAGAATTTGACGATCTTCCCGGAAAGGGGCAGCCTCTCAAGCTGGAGGATCTGAGCTTCGTTCCGGAAGAGGTTCGTCTGGCCTATAAGGTTTTGAAGAATGCCGGTTTCGTCCCTCCGGAGGTGGAGCTTCAGCGCGAGATAAGGACCCTGGAAGATCTTCTTGAAAAACTGGGGGAGGACGAGGTTGAGGAACAGTATCGCGTCCTGCGGCGTTTGGATTTTCTGCTTCTCAAGTTGCGGGAAATTCGCCGGAGGCCCGTGGTTCTGGAGGAAGATTCGCCCTATTACCGTCGGCTGGCCGAAAAGGTGGCCCGTTTGCGGGCCCGGAAGGGGGGCCGGGAAGAGCGTCGGGAGATCAATTGGTCCGGTCTGGCCCACCGGATAAGCCTGACCCGTTTTGTACAGGTCACCACGCGTCGTCCCTGAGCTTGACAGATTGGGCTGTAGGTTTAAGCTTAACCCCGGGTCGGGGCGTAGCTCAGCCTGGCAGAGCACTGGCTTCGGGAGTCAGGGGTCGCAGGTTCAAATCCTGCCGCCCCGACCATTTAAGCTCCTGTCGAGGAAGGTCCTCAAGTCTTTTCAATCTTTTGAGCTAAGTTCTCGGGAGTGACCACCTGGAAATAAGGAAGCCAGCGATAGAGCCAGTGTTTGAATCCGTGAAGCCCTCGCCCCCCTGAAGTCTATTTCGAGCCAGCCGTCTTCATAGGGCTATCCCGGTGGAATGACTTCTTCCCGGATTTTTGCTCCTGGAAGAAGTCATTCCACCCGGGACTCAAAAGCTTTCCGGGGGTTACGACGTTTCTTTACGGATCGTCTGAGGACCGGTCTCTGGAGACCCAGTTTGCGGTAGATGCGGTAGACTATTTTGTGGTTTATGAAGTGGCTCAGGCGCTGGAGTTCGGCGGTGATCATACGATAGCCCCAGGCTGGATGTTCCAGGGCCAGTTTCCGGATCAGGTTTACCAGCCATTCGGGATCTTTACGAGAGACATGGTAGAGGGAGTGTCCGGGGGGTAGAGAAGCGCTGGGCTAGGCTACTTAGGGAGGCTCCGGTTTTTCTAAAAATCTCGGTCAGGGTCTGGATTTCGAGTTCTTTTTCGGCAGGGAGGCGTTTTAAGCGAGCGTTTTCGGCCTCAACCCAAGTTTGACAGTCAGGAAGGATTGAGGGAACTGAAGTAAGCATTTTTGCCTCAAAATACCCTTGAAATACCCTTTATTTTCTTCTCTCTGCTTCTGTCCTACTGTTTCCCCTTTTAAAT
>JALWCD010000139.1 GCA_027036915.1 Thermodesulfatator sp.
GCCCGGAAGGGAGCAACGGTAGCCGGGCTCTCCGGGTGCCGCAGGGGTGCCCGGCAGCCGTAAGAGGGAGCGTCAGGGGCCTGGTGGCCCCCCCGGGCTTCAAACCCGGTGCGCCGTCGGAAACGGCGGCGGGTGGGTTCGATTCCCATACGCTCCCGCCATTTTTTTCCTCTCCCTGTCACTCAGCGCAATTTGGTATAAACCTTCATTAAAGCCCGGAACATCTTTCCATGGTTAGGATATCTCAAATGCAAAAGCTCATGCACGATAACATAAGTCCGGAAGTCCTCTGGTTGAGAGAGAAGATCATAAGAGAAAGTGAGTCTTCCCTTACTTGAACAGCTGGCCCACTTCCTGCGCATCCTGCGCACATGAATCTCTTTCGGAGAAACCCCTATCTTCTCAGCCCAGCGCCGAACCTCTTTTTTGAACTCGGCAACCTCCATCATGCCCCAATAACCTTAAGAGACTTTATGATCTTTTCCTTGGTAAGTTCCGCAGCCCTGCGGGCATCAAGGCCGCCCTCTTTGATCAAAATTCGATTGAGCTCGATCTTGAGTTTCCGTTCCTGTTCTTCACTGGTTTGCCAGTGCGGATATCTTTCAAAGGCCTCCACGGTGCTTCTTGCCACCCTCTCAGCATCCTTGATTTCGGGCTTGAGAAGCCAGTAAACAACCTCATGCCTTTTTCGGCCATCTCCCTCCGGGCCAGGTTGATCTCTTCAATGATCTTTTTCAGCTCCTCAAGAATTTCTTCGGCGCTTTTCAGTCTCTCACGGAACTCTCTGGCCAGGGCTTCGGCCTTCTCACCGATAGAGACCAGAGCCGGATTCGCTCTGGCCTCTTTAGAGATAAAATCTTTAAGGCTGCGGAAAAGGTTGAATACCTTCTCTGTGGGTGAGGCTTCGCTTTCTTCAAGCTTTCGCAAAAGGCCCTCGTTGATCTCGTAAACCTCAAGGGAGGCCTTTATTTTTCCGCTTCTGGTGTGCTCCTGAACGAGTCTCGCGGTTTTCCGGACCAGTTCGCGATCAATGACCACGCCGGGCTCGTAAGCCTCTTTCAGTATCCGATACATACGGGAAAGTGTGTCATAGTTCTCAAGGTAAGGCCTTAAGAAAGCATCCGGGGAAAGGATTTCGTAGAGGTTGGAGAGTTTCCGGTAAAACTCGTAAAACTCATGCCTTGGGGTGTCCGAAAGAAAGTACTGCAGCACCGCTTCCACGGCCTTGTCCGGAGGCTTCCCGGAGACGAGCGAAAGATATTCCGCAGCCGGCCCCTCCATAAGCTCCCGGAAACGCTCTTTAAGTTTTTCTATATCTTCCACCACGCCTTCAATGTCGCCTGAGTCAAAGGCCAGGGCCTTCTTGAGGTTGTCGAATATGCCCACAAAGTCGATGATGAGGCCGCAGGGTTTGGCCCGGCCCGCTTCGTCCTCATAGGGTCGGTTCACGCGGGCGATGGCCTGAAGAAGCACATGGTCCCGCATGGGTTTGTCGAGATACATGGCGTAAAGTTAGGGGCGTCGAAACCGGTGAGAAGCTTGTTGGTCACTATGAGGATTTTGGGGAGCTTTTCCGGGTCGCGAAAGGCCTTCCGCAGTCGCTTTTTTTCCTCTTCCGCAAGGTGATATTTCTTGAGATGCGGAGGGTCGTTGTGAAAGGGGCTGAAGACCACCGCCGAGTATTCCGGCGGCAACAACCTGTCCAGGGCCTCCTTGTAGAAGGTGCAGGCCTCCCGATCCACCGCTACCAGAAAAGCCTTGTATCCCAAAGGCTCCACATAATTCTGAAAATGCTCCACCACGTAGCGGACCACCTTTTCCGCCCGCTCCGGGCTTTTGAGCATGTTCTTTAGGGTGACCGCCTTCTCAAGTATCCTGTCGAGCACCTCCGGGTCGCTCACCCCTTCGGCCTCGGTAAGTGCAAGAAATTCCCGCTCGAGCACATCCTTGTCCGGCTTGAGTTCCCCGGGAGCGATGCTGTAGTGGAGCTTTACGGTGGTGCCGTCCTCGATGGATTCGGCAATGCCGTATTTGTCGAGGTAGCCGTGAGGGGAGTCGCCAACCCCGAAGGTGCCCTTGCCATGGGCGGATTTGTCGATAGGGGTACCGGTAAAGCCGAAGAAAGTGGTGTTCGGAAGGGCTCCCATGAGATAGTTTCCGAGTTTTCCGCCGGTTGTGCAGTGGGCTTCATCCACCAGCACGAAAATATTTCTTCTGGTGTTTATGGCCTCTGGCATCCCCTCAAACTTCTGAATGGTGGAGACGATAAGTCCACGGTGGTCGCTTGCCAAAAGTTCCCGAAGATGCCTTTTGGTTTGTGCAATCACAACTTTCAGGCCCACCGAGGCCAGGTTCCCGAAAAGCTGCTGTTCGAGTTCGTTTCGGTCGACCAGCATGATTACGGTGGGGTTTTCAAAGAGCGGGTTTTCCAGGATGAGTTTGTCCGAAACGATCATGGTGTAGGTCTTCCCGCTTCCCTGGGTGTGCCAGATGAGGCCGCGGTGTTTTTCCGGGTCTTCCGCCCGGGAGATAATTTTCCGCACCGCCCGTATCTGATGCGGCCTTAAAACCACTTTTTTAAGCTCCTCGTCCCGGCGAGTGAAAAGGATATAGTGAAGAAGGGTCTCTACGATATGTCTCCGGTCGAAAAAGGCCTTAACCTGGGTCTCAAAGTCGGCGTCTCCGGTCTCGGTGCGCCAGGGAAG
>JALWCD010000140.1 GCA_027036915.1 Thermodesulfatator sp.
GACCTGGAGGCGGCCGGTCTCGTCCTGGAGGTGGGTGAAGACGGCCTTGCCGAAGTCCCGCCGGGCCATCATGCGGCCAGCCAGCCGGAAGGTCTTTCCCAGCTTCTCCAGGGCCTCCTGGTCGTAGTCTTTAAAAAGTTCCTGAAGGACGCCCGCCCGATCCGTGGGTCTGAAGTCGTTGGGGAAGAGGGGGTAGCCCAGTTTTTCAAACTCCTCGGCCTTTTTGCGCCGGGCCTCAAGAACCGCACTCTCCTCCTTCACCGCCGACCTCCTTCCGAGGGGATGTATCTTGAAACCATATTGCTTTATCCGTAAATCTTCAAGCTATTTTTCGACCCTGCCACCACTCGTAAAGGACCGGTATGAGGAGCAGGGTGACCAGGGTGGAGGTGACGAGCCCGCCGATCATGGGAGCGGCGATCCGGCGCATGACATCCGCCCCCGTGCCCTGGGACCAGAGAAGGGGAAGAAGCCCCACAATGGTGGTGAGCACGGTCATGACCTTGGGCCGCAGGCGCATGACCGCGCCTTCGATTACGGCCTCCCGGAGGGCCGTTTTATCCCTCAGGACGCCGGTTTCAAGCCTTTTCCGGTAGGCGGTCTTGAGATAGACCAGCATGACCACCCCGGTCTCGGCCGCAACCCCCGCCAGCGCAATCAGGCCCACCCCCACGGCCACCGAGAGGTTGTAGCCCAGGAGGTAGAGCAGCCAGATGGAGCCCACCAGCGCAAAGGGGATGGAGAGCATGATAATTACGACCTCGGTGAAGTTCCGGAAATGAAGATAGAGCAGGAAAAAGATGAGAAAGACCGTGAACGGAACGAGGAGGGTCAGGCGGCGTTTCACCCGTTCCATGAACTGATACTGCCCGCTCCACTCGAGGAAATAGCCCGGGGGAAGCTCGAGTTTTTCTCGCACGAGCTTTCTGGCCTCCCGGACATAGCTCCCGATGTCCCTTCCGGCCACGTCCACATAGACGTAGCCCACCCGGAAGCCGTTTTCGTCTTTGATCATGGGAGGCCCATCGGTGAGCTTGATCTCCGCGAGCTCCCCGAGAGGCACCATGGCCCCGGAGGGGGTCTTAACCAGCACCCGTTTCAGGGCCTCCGGATCCTCCCGGAACTCCCGGGCGTAGCGCACCTGCACGGGATACCGTTCCCGTCCCTCCACGGTGTAGTCTACAACCAATCCTCCCACGGCGGTCCGCACCAGATCCAGGGCCTCTCCCACGGTCAGACCGTAGCGGGCGCAGGCCAGACGGTCGGGCTTGATGTCCACATAGTAGCCCCCGGTGGTCCTTTCGGCATAGAGGCTGCGAGTTCCGGGGATTTCCTTGAGCAGGGCCTCAAGCCGCTCGCCGATCTTCTGAATGATGGAGAGGTCCTTTCCGTAGATCTTGATTCCGATGGGGGTTCTTATGCCGGTGGTGAGCATGTCGATGCGGGTCTTGATGGGCATGGTCCAGGCGTTGGTCCAGCCCGGGATCTGCATGGCCCGGTCCATCTCTGCGATGAGTTTTTCCCAGGTCATCCCCGGACGCCATTCCTTGCGGGGCTTAAGGAGCACCGTGGTCTCCACCATGGAAAGGGGTGCCGGGTCGGTGGCGGTCTCCGCCCGGCCCACCTTGCCGAAGACGGTCTCCACCTCGGGGAAACTCTTGAGGATGCGGTCCTGGATCTGAAGGACCCTTACGGCCTCGGTGATGGAGATTCCGGGAAGGGTGGTGGGCATGTAAAGGATGGAGCCCTCGTTAAGGGGCGGCATGAACTCCGAGCCCAGGCGCTGCCAGACCGGGATAGTCACGGCAAGGGCCGCAAGCGAGAGCCCCACCACGGCCCATTTCCACCGCAGGGCCAGTTTCAGGATCGGACGATAAAGGGCGATCAGAATGCGGGATACGGGGTTCTTCTCTTCCGGGAAGGCCCGCCGTACGAACCAGCTCATGAGGGCCGGGGCTAGAGTGATGGAAAGGAGCGAGGCGAAGAACATAGAAAAGGTCTTGGTGTAAGCCAGGGGTTTGAAGAGCCTTCCCTCCTGGGCCTGAAGGGCGAAGACCGGAAGGAAGGACACGGTGATCACCAGGAGGGAGAAGAAGATGGGCGGGCCCACCTCCTTCGCGGCCCGCAGAATGACCTCTCGACGGGGACCGGTATCGTGTTCCAGGTGTTTGTGGGCGTTTTCCACCAGCACGATCACGGCGTCCACCATGGCCCCGATGGCGATGGCTATGCCGCCGAGCGACATGATGTTGGCCGTTATCCGGAGGTAATACATAGGGATAAAGGAGAGGGCCACGGCTACTGGAAGGACGATCACCGCCACCAGCGCCGAGGGGGGATGGAGCAGAAAGAGAAAGATCACCAGCGAGACCACCACCATTTCCTCGATCAGGGTCTTTTTCAGGGTTCGGATGGCCCGTTTGATGAGGTCCGAACGATCGTAGGTGGTGACGATCTCGACTCCTTCCGGAAGGGCGGGCTCGATCTCCTTGAGGCGTTCCTTAACCCGGCGGATGACGTTTAAGGCGTTCTCTCCGTAGCGCATGACCACGATGCCGCCCACCACCTCGCCTTCGCCGTTAAGCTCCGCGGCCCCCCTTCTGAGCTCCGCTCCGAGTCGCACCTCCGCAATATCCTTCAAGAGCACCGGAGTCCCGGTCCGGGGGTCGTTCCGGATCACAATGTTTTCAAGGTCCTTTAGACCCTTGAGGTAGCCCCGACCCCGCACGAAAAATTCTTTTCCGGAAAACTCTATGATCCGGCCGCCCACCTCCAGGTTGCTTTTCCGGACGGCTTTTATGACCTCGAGCACCGAGACCCCGTGGGCGTAAAGCTTCACGGGGTCAAGCAGCACCTGGTATTGTCTGACGAAGCCTCCCACGGTGGCGACCTCGGCCACTCCCGGCACGGCCTCAAGCCAGTACTTGAGATAGAAGTCCTGAAAGGTGCGAAGTTCGGAAAGGTCGTGACGCCCGCTCCGGTCGACCAGGGCGTATTCGAAGACCCAGCCCACGCCCGTGGCATCCGGCCCGAGGCTTACCCGAACGCCCTCGGGCAGTCGGCCCTTTATGCGATCGAGGTATTCGAGCACCCGGCTTCTGGCCCAGTAAAGATCCGTGCCGTCCTCAAAGAGGACGTAGATGAAGGCCTGCCCGAAGTAGGAATAACCCCTTACGGTCTTCACTTTGGGGGCGGCCACCAGGGAGGCCACCAGGGGATAGGTCACCTGGTCCTCCATGAGATCCGGGCTCTGGCCCGGCCACTCCGCCACCACGATGACCTGGATGTCCGAAAGATCCGGAATGGCGTCCAGGGGCACCCGTTTTACGGCCCAGAGCGAGACCGCCAGCAGAAAGGCCACCAGGGTGAGCACCAGGAAGGGGTTTCGGCCCGAGGCCTCAATGATGCGCGTGACCACCGCCGCCACCTCCGAAGGCGCCAAGGGCCGCCTTGAGCCGCGACTCGGCGTCGATCAGGAAGTTGGCCGAGACCACCACCTCCTCGCCGTGTTTCAGTCCCGAAAGGATGATCCGCTTCTCCCCGACCTTCCTTCCCACCTTCACCCGGCGAGGCTCGAAGAGGCCTGCGTCCTTTTTCACGAAGACATAGTAGTGCCCCCCGCCGTAGATGAGGGCCTCGTCCGGGATGACCATGCGCATCCCGAGGGGAATTTGCACCCGCACCTCGGCCCACATGCCGGGCTTAAGAAGCCCCCCGGGGTTCGGAAGGGTGAGGCGTGCCCGCAGGACCCGAAGCCTTTCCTCAACCCAGGGATAGACCTCCTCGATCCGCCCCTTAAGGGGCTTTTCACGGCCCGGAAGGATCACCTCCACCTCGAGTCCGGGTTTGATTACAGCCATCTCGCTCTCGTAGAAGTCGGCTTCCACCCAGACCCGTGAGAGATCCGCCAGGGTGTAGAGGGTCTCGGCCGGGGTTACCCGCTTTCCCGGGAAGACGGCTTTTTGCACCACGAATCCGGAAAGGGGCGAGATCACTGGAAAGGCGCGCAGAGGTTTCAGGGTCTTTTTGAGCTGAGCCAGGGCCGCCTCCGGAAATCCCCAGAGCCTGAGGCGTCTTTCGGCGGCCCGGGCCGCCTCCCTCGCGGCCTTTAAGGCTTCAGCCGAGGCCTTCCGTTTTTTAAGCCCGGAAAGCCACCTTAAGGTCCTCACGAATTCCTCCTCTGTGGAAAGCACCTCCGGGGAATAGAGGGTGAAAAGGGTCTCGCCCTTTTTCACGAATCTTCCGGTGTAATCCACCCGGACCTCCTCCACCCAGCCCGAGACCCGGGTGTGGACCTCAAAGAGCCGGGTCTCATCGTAGGTCACCCGGGCCGGGGCCCTCAGGGAGAGCACCAGGCGTTCGTGCGAGACCCTGGCCGTGCGCACCCCGATGAGCTGTTGTCTTTCGGAAGAGATCCTTACCGGGGCCAGCGGTAGCTCGCCTTTCTTTTCGGTTTTTTTGTGTTTCTCATGTGCTATCTGAGGTTCTGGAGTAGTTGTCTTCTCGGCAGGCACGAGATCCATTCCACAGATGGGACACTTTCCGGGGCGGTCGGACCTGTAAGTGGGGTGCATGGGGCAGATGTAGACGGTCTTCTTGGCTGCGGAGACCGCCACCGGAGAAAGACACAGCCAGAGGGCCAGCCACAGGACGGCTGTTCTCACGGTGCACCTCCTTCCGGACCGGGTAACACCTCCGTGAGGGTCCTACCGAGCAGGGCCTGCATTCCGGCTAGAGCCGCCAGATAATTCACCCGGTGGCGCACGAGGTTCAGGCGATGGTTGAGAAGCCGCCGCAACCTCTCGAGGACATTTAAAAAATCGAGGGCCCCGGTCCCGTAGTAGTACTGGGCGGAACGGTAGTCGGCCTCGGCCTGGGGGAGGATCTCCCTCTTATAGAGTTCGAGCAGCTCGGCCTCGGTCTCTGCCCGCGTAAGATATTCTTCCAGCCGGTAGCGCAGTTCGGCCTTCACATCCTCAAGCGTCCTTTCCGCAGAGAGCACCTCCTCCTTTTCGGCCTCCCATAACGGCCCCTGCTTGCGGGAGATGAAGAGGGGGAGATTGAAACCCACTCCCAGTTCGTAGAGCTCGGGGAGGTTCCCCCGGGAATACCACCCGGCGAAGATCTTGAAATCCGGAAAACGTTCCAGGGAGGCCAGTCTGGCGGAAATTTCCTTCTGGCGAAGGGTCAGTTTGTAGATGGCAACCCGGGGGGCCTGATCCAGGATGGCGTTCAGAAAAGAGCGATCCGGAAGCGCGGGGAGTCTTTCCGGAAGCTCTATCTCGGGAAGAGCCGGAATTTCGGTGAAAAGAAGCCTTCGGGCCAGACGATGTCTTACGATAAGCCGCCTTTCGAGGTTCTGTTTGATTCTTTCTTTAAGGAGGCTTCTTTCTGTGGCGGCCTTGAAGACGTCGGCCTGGAGACCGCCTCCGGACTCATATTTCGCCCGGGCGGAGGTCTCAAGGCTTGTAAGGAGCCCTTCCATCTCCCTCAAGATCCTGGCTTCCTCCTCAAGATAAGCGGCCTCAAGGACCGTGGCCACAAGATCTCTCCAGAGTTCCCAGACTCTTTCCCGGTACTTTACCCTCAGGATCTCGGTCCTGAGGGCGGCCATCTCCTGTCGGGCTCGTCTCTTGCCCTTCCAGGGGAGTCCCTGCTCGATCCGGATGCCCGTAAGGCTCATGGGTTCCTCGCCCAGGCTGTTGGCCGGCACAGGGTCTCCCACGTTTCTCACCACGAAGGAGACCGTGGGGTCGGGCAGGGCTCCGGCCGGGGCCACCCGTTTTTCCCCGGCCCGGATGCGGACTGAGAGGGCCGAAAGGGCCGGGTGTTTCTTAAGGAGCACGGGGGTCCAGGTCTCAAGGAGTTTCGTAAGGGATTCGGCCCGGGCCGGAAGGCTCCAGAGGAGCAGGAGAAAAAGCAGGGCCAGGAGTGCGAAGAGACTGCCCTGCGCCGGGCGTTTCGGCCGGGGTTTTTCCTCTTTCAGAGGCAGTCCTTTGAGCCAGGGGCTCACCTTTCCGGAAAGACGTTTTCCGAAAAGGGTCCGCGTGCGGGAGAGGGTGAAGACGAAGGTGTTTCTGGCCCGGGTTAAGGCCACGTAGAGGAGGCGCTTTTCCTCCGCGGGGTCGGCATCCGGAAAGACGGTGAGCGGGAAAAGCCCCTCCTCGGCTCCCGCGAGGATCACGGCCTCGGCCTCGAGCCCCTTGGCCCCATGAACCGTAAGTAAATTCACTCCCTCCCGGGAAGCGGAGATGAGCTCCGCGGTGGAAACCAGACGGAGTCTGGCCGCAAGCCTTTCCCTTTCCATGCCGGGCTCCTCAAGGAGACTTTTGAGATGCGGGGAGAGCCGGTCGAGTTCCTGCCGGAGGGTCTCCGCGGAGATGGTCCCGGCGGAAAGCCTTTCGGCAAGCTCCCGGAGTTTCCGCCTCTCTTCCTCGGCTCGTTCCTCCGGCTCCGCAACCGGGATGCCCTCCCGGAGGAGGGTTTCCTTTATCGGCGAGAGCAGGGCTCTCAGTCGGGCCAGGACCAAGATGTCCCCGGGGGAAAGCCGGCTCTGCCCCGAGGTCTCCAGATAAACCCCTCCCAGCAGGCGGGCCACCTCCTTGGCCACTCCGATGGCCTCGCTCCTTTCCGTGGCAAACCGCAGGCCCCGGATTTCCCCGCCGGACCGCACGGCCGAAAGGGTGAGCCCGAAGCCGAAGGGATCCTCTCTCAGCCCCTCGGCCACTTCAAGGATCCTTTCCGGCACCCGGTAGCTCCTTCTCAAAGGCCGGATCCTGAGATCCGGGAGAAATTCCTGGAGGAAGGCCCGCAGTCTTTCCGGGTTGGCTCCCCGGAAACCGTAGATGGCCTGGGCCGGGTCGCCCGCTAGGAAGAAGGCGGCCCGGGAAAAGAGCGTGAGAAAGCGCAGGATTTCCGGTGAGAGGTCCTGATACTCGTCTATGAGGAGGTGGTGGCCGGCGAAGTCCCTTTTTACCAGTTCACAGGCCGAGGAGAGGAGCCGGTAGTAGTCGAAAAGGTCGTTTCTTTCAAGGTACGCGAAATATTCCCGGCGCAGGGGGAGGAGGTCTTCCTCACCGGCATAGATTCTCTCTAGGGCCCGCCGGGGCGAGAGCCTCAGGCCGTGGCCTTTGAGGAGCTTGCGGACCACGGCCTCGCTTTCTTCCTCCGGAATGAGACGCGGGGGGCTTCCGGTGGCCTCGTAGATCAGGTCGTAGGCCAGGGCGTGAAAGGTCTCGACCTTTATCCCGGAGACCCCGAGGGCGGAAAGCCTTTCCCGTAGCTCATTGCGGGTCCTTACGGTGAAGGTGAGAAGGAAGATCCTTTCCGGGGGGAGGCCACCTTCGAGAAGATGGAGGGCGCGTCCCAGAAGCACCCTAGTCTTCCCGGCCCCCGGGCCGGCTACCACCAGGGTCGAACCGGAGCTCGTGACCGCCTGCCTCTGCTCTTCATCAAGGGCCAGGGGCTTGTAACCCATAACGAATTTCTTTATACCTTAGGGCATGTCTCTTTACCATCGGCTGAAAAGACTGATCGGCCGGGCGCTGCATAAGTATGAAATGCTGGCCCCTGGGGACCGAATCCTCATCGCCCTCTCCGGGGGGGCGGACAGTCTGGTCCTGACTCGTTTCCTTGCGGAATGGCGAAGGAAGGTGCGTTTCGATTACGAGCTTCTGGCGGTCCATCTTGACATGGGCTTCCCCCGGGGGCGGGACTATGAGGAAGGCCTTACGAAGCTGGAGGAGTTCTGCCGGAAGATAGAGGTCCCTTTTCGGCTTATCAAGACCGACTGCGGGGTGCAGGCCATGGAGGCCGCGGAGAGGGGCAAGCCCTCGCCCTGTTTTGTCTGTTCCTGGCACCGGCGCAAGCACCTTTTCCGCCTGGCCGGAGAAGAGAACTTCAACAAGATCGCCTTCGGGCATCACCGGGACGACCTGGTGGTGACCTTTTTCCTGAATATGTGTTTTCACGGGGAGCTCTCGACCATCCTTCCGGTCCAGGAGATGTTCGGCGGGAAACTCTACCTCATAAGGCCTCTCATCCTGGTGGAGAAGGGGACCCTTAAGGCCTATGCCGAAAAGGAAGGTTTCCCCATCGTGGAGAATCCCTGCCCCTTCTCCGGGGAGACCCGGCGGGTCTTCATGGAACGGTGGCTAGAGGAACACCTCTATGTCATCAATTCCAAGGTCCGGGGCTCGGTCTTTAGGGCCATCTTCAACTGGCGCCCGGAATATCTTCCCCGTTAAACTTCAGTAGAGGCCGAAGCCGTGTTTGCGCAGGGCTTCAGCCACTCGCTGATCCTCCCGGGCGAGATCCCTGAGAACGGAAATAATCCTTTCCAGGGCCTCATCCCGGGCCCTTTTTACAATCGTTTGTCTATCCCAAAGAGCAAAAGCAATTATGGCTACCAGCATGGAGGTAAAAATTCCGGTAATAATCCACAAGAAGGTATAAAGCTGTTCAAGCCGTTTATTTATTTCTTCAAAACGTTTATTCATATCCTCGAAACGTTTGTTCATGTAAGTGAACATCATCTCAAAGCGCTTATCTATTTCCTCGAAACGTTTATTGGTCTGTTCCATGAAGAGATGGAGCGTGGTTTTGATCTCGGTAAGATCTTTTATGATTTGGCGCTCCTCTTTGGGAGTGAAAGCCAGAGATTGAGAAGTAAAAAGAAGGAATAATGATAGGAGAAGGACCATCCGCCTTTTCATCATTGGTTCTTTCGTTAGAATTTTTTCATTAAGATAGCAAGTCCCTTAGGGAAAGTAAAGTTAAGGGAAAGGGTTTACCTGAAAGAGAAAGGCCTTAAATTTAAGAGA
>JALWCD010000141.1 GCA_027036915.1 Thermodesulfatator sp.
TATTACCTCAAGGTGGAGGATTTCCTGCAGCTCCCGGGCTTTGCTTTGAAAAAGGCCCGCAATCTCTACGAGGCCATCCAGCGCAGCAAAAAGACCACCTTAGCCCGCTTCCTTTACGCCCTGGGGATCCGGCATGTGGGCGAGGTAGCGGCCCAGTTGCTCGCCCAGCATTTCAGAAGCCTTGAGGCCATAAAGAAGGCCTCCATGGCCGACCTCATGAGTGTTCCCGGCATCGGCCCGGAGGCGGCCCGGGCGGTCTGGGAGTGGTTCCGTAACGAGCGTAATCTGAAGACCCTGGAAAAGCTTCTCAACGCCGGCATAACCTTTGAGGAGGAAGAGGCCGGGGAAGCCCCGGCGGAAAAGACCCTTTCCGGAAAGACCTTCGTCTTCACCGGAGCCTTAAGGAGCATGACCCGGGAGGAGGCCAAACGCCGGGTGCAGGCCCTGGGCGGGCGGGTGGCCTCCTCGGTCTCCCGGAACGTGGACTATGTGGTGGTGGGAGAGAACCCGGGCTCCAAGTACGACCGTGCCCGGGCCCTGGGCCTTAATATCATCAATGAAGAGGAGTTCCTTAAGATGATCGGGGAAACTTCTTAAAAGGTATAGTATCCGAAACCGAAGCTGGTGTGGCGGCCCACCCGAACATAACTCCCGAGGGCCAGAAGCTCCGCAAAGGGGGCAAGATTCCCAAAAAAGTGTACCTCTCCCACGCATCCTTCCAGGGGAAGATCTTTCCGGTGCGGGTCGAACGCTTTAGGGATCGCCCCCTGAAGAGTCTCCGGCTTCCGGTCTTTATCTCTTCGGCCCGGGCGATATAGTCATCTAATTCCATATACGACTCTTATCAATTCTTCCCGATCAAGCACTTCCTCCCGCAAGGTACCCTGAAAACTTTCCAGGTGGCCGTTGTCATAGGGCTATCCCGGTGGAATGATTTCTTCCCGGATTTTTGCTCCTGGAAGACTGAAATCCACCCGGGACTCAAAGCTTTCCGGGATTTACGACGTTTCTTTCCGGATCGTCTGAGGACCGGTCTCTGGAGACTTAGTTTGCGGTAGACGCGGTAGACTCTTTTGTGTTTTACGGAGTGGCCCAGACGCTGGAGTTCGGCGGTGATCATACGATAGCCCCAGGCCGGATGTTCCAGGACCAGCTTCGGGATCAGGTTTACCAGCCATTGGGGATCTTTACGAGAGACATAGTAGAGGGAACGTCTGGGGATAGAGAAGCGCCGGGCGAGGCTACTTAGGGAGGCTCCGGTTTTTCTAAAAATCTCGGTCAGGGCCTATATTTCGAGCTCTTTTTCGGCAAGTAGGCGTTTTAAGCGAGCGTTTTCTTCTTCGAGGACTTTTAGTCGTTTGGCTTCGGAGGCGGAGAAGCCGCGGTATTTTTGCCGCCAGCGGTAGATGGTTTGTTCGGAGGTGTGGTATTTTCGGGAGGTAGCGGCTACGGAGTCTCCCGGAGTCCCTGTCTCGGCCAGGATTTTTATAATCTGGTCGATGGTAAAGCGTTTCTTCATGGTGCCCCTCCTAGTTTTTAGTATTTTCGCCTAACATAAAAGTTGTGCAAAAAAGGGGCACTTCAGGGATCGCAACATCGTGAGCTTTGAATGGGAGAATTTAACCTCCCCCTAATTCTCCTCCTTCCCTTGGGAAAAAGGGACTTCAGGACGATAAAACTTGATATATTTTTGGAGTGTCCTTTTTACTTCCCGAGCAAGGTTTTCTTCCTCTTTCTCGAACAAAATCCGAAACTCCTCCAGAATCCTTTCTATCTCCTCCCGGGAAAACTTCTGGCTGTTTCGGGCGATAAAGATCCGCTCATGATAAGTAGCCTCCGTTCCTTCCTCGGCGGTAAGGAGCTCTTCGCAAAGCTTCTCTCCGGGCCGGGGGCCGATGAATTTGATCTCAATATCCCGGTAGGGTTCAAGCCCGTGAAGCCTTATCAATTCTTCTGCAAGTTCAATGATTCTCACCGGTTTCCCCATATCGAGTACCATTACCTCTCCGCCCCTCCCCATCACCGAAGCCTGAAGGACCAAGGCCACGGCCTCGGAGAGAGTCATGAAGTACCGCTGCATATCCCTGTGGGTCACGGTGATCGGTCCGCCCTTTTTGATCTGTTCAAGAAAGATGGGAAGCACGGACCCCCTGCTCCCCAGCACATTTCCAAAGCGCACGGACACAAATTCCGTCTCTCCTTCGTTTAAGGCCTGGCAGATGTACTCGGCCACCCTTTTGGTGGCTCCCATGATGCTTGTAGGCCGCACGGCCTTGTCTGTAGAGATCATGATGAATTTTTTTGTTCCGTAACGTACGGCGGCAGAAGCTACATAGTAAGTCCCGAAGATATTGACCCGCACCGCTTCTTCTGGATTAAATTCCATCATGGGAACATGCTTGTATGCCGCGGCGTGAAAGACAATCTCCGGCCGGTGTTCTCGAAACACCCGCTCTACCTTTTCCCGATCCGTAACATCCCCCACCACGAAGACCGTTCTCTCCTTCACTTCTGGATAAAGATCCTCAAGCTCAAGCATCATGCGGTGAAGCTCGGTCTCGTCTATTTCGAGAGGCCGGAGTTCTTCCGGCCCGAAGGAGGCCCCCTGCCGCGTAAGCTCCGAACCTATGGCCCCGCCGGCCCCGGTGATGAGCACCCTGTTTC
>JALWCD010000142.1 GCA_027036915.1 Thermodesulfatator sp.
ATTGCCCACTGGTTGCGGAAACGGGGCCTGACTCCGGTCTTTCAGGAGGTTCCGGGTTGTGCCCCGAATTTATTGCTTTTCTTCTCCGAAACCCCCCAGCTTCTCCTCGCCACTCACGTGGATACGGTGCCCTTACGCCTGGGTATCTATCCTCCCAGGGCCGAGGCCGAAAGACTCCTGGGGGTAGGGGTCTGTGACGCCAAGGCCGGGGTGGCCATCCTCATGGTTCTGGCCGAGGAACTGGCCCTTCAGGGTCAGCGCCCATCTTTGGCCCTGGCCTTTTTGGTGGACGAAGAGAACGAAGGCCGGGGATCTGCCGAACTGGCCAGAGTTTATCGTTTTCCCAGGGCCGTAGTCCTTGAGCCCACGCATCTCACGGTGGCCATCGCGGAGGGGGGCTCGGTGGAATACGAGGTGGAGGTAAGGGGACGGGCGGTTCACGGGAGCCTGGCCTACCGCGGGGAAAACGCTATCGAGCGGGCCATGGAACTGGTAAGCGGCCTGAAGAGACTGCCTTTTCTTTACGAGGAACACCCCATGCTCGGTCCTTCGGGATTCAATGTGGAGAAATTCGTGGGCGGGGACGGGGAACTGCGGGTTCCGGATCGGGTGGAGCTTGAGATCGAGTTTCGGGTGCTGCCCGGACAGGATCTGGAGAAGATCATGGCGGAGATTGAGAGCTATTTCAAGCGATTTTCCTGGGTAAACTACCGGGTTAAAGATATTTCCGAAGCCTTCAGCCTGGAGCGAGAGGCCGAGATCGTTCGGCTTCTGACCGAGGCCTACCGGAGGATTGCCGGGCAGGAGGCCGTACTTTCTGGAATGCCGAGCTGGACGGACGCCGCGCATTTGGTGGCCGCGGGCACCGAGGCCGTGGTCTTCGGGCCCGGGGATCTGGCCCTCTGTCATACTCCGGAGGAGACGGTCTTGCTTTCCGAGGTGGAGACGGCCTTCCGGGTGCTCCGGGAACTGGCCCGCTCTTTTGCCTGAAGGGGCTTTTCCATTCTAAGCCACCCGCCCACCTTGTCGGTGATCTCGAAACCGAGTCGGCGGTAGAATCGCTGGGCCCGAAAGTTGTACTCTCCCACCCAGAGAGCCACTTTCTCGTAGCCCTTTTCCTTCAGATAAGCCAGGGCTTTTTCCATGAGCTTTTCGGAAAGGCTTCGCCCCTGCCAATCTGGCGCCACTACGATCTCATGGACTTCGGGGACAGGTTCCCGTTCCTCAAGGGCCAGAAAGCCCACAGGCCTTTGATTTTCCCAGGCTATCCAAAAAGCTCCGCGGGCGTGTTTGAGGAGCCATCGGAGGTAGCGCTTGATACGCCCTTTGCCTTTTTCGGCGTAGAGGGGTTCCTGTCGATAAGCAGCCTCATAAAGTTCTGCCAGGCGTTCCAGAAGATCCGGCTCAGGGCGGGAAAGCCTTTTGATGGTCAAGTCTCGAATTTTGTGGGTTTAGATTCCATGGCCCAAAGCGGGCTCATGTCCATGTAACGCCGAAAGTTCCAGTCCTCCGTGGCCCGCAACATCACTGCCGTGGCCAGATTGGTCAAGCTCCTCTCGCTCGGAAATACCCCCACCACTCGCGTCCTCCTCTTCACCTCCTTGAATAGCCTCTCAAGCATATTGGTGCTCTTGATATGCCGCTGATGGCTTGCCGGAAAATCCAAATAGGTCAGGGCCTCAGGGATCCCGCGCTCAAAGGTCTCAACCGCCCGAGGAAAACGCCCTCTATACCGCTCGATAAACTCTTGAGCCAAAGCCTCGGCCGTGCTGCGACGTTTTACCTGAAAGATCTCCCTGAGATCTCCCGCCACTTCTCGAACCTCCTCCCGGGGTACATGGGCCAGGACATTGCGTTCAAAATGCACCACACATCTTTGCCAGAGAGTCCCTGGAAGCTCTGCCGCCAAAGCCTGTCGAATGGATTCGTGATCGTCGCTGATCACAAGCCTTACATCCCTGAGCCCCCTCTCCAGAAGACCCTTCAGTAAATTCCGCCAGGCCTCTTTCCTCTCCCCTCCCGCAGGCTCCACCGCCAAAACCTCCCGATACCCCTCCTCATTTACCCCTACCGCCACTAGCAGGGCCAAATCTACTACCCGACCACCCCAATTCACCTTGAAAAACGTGGCATCCAAGTAAAGGTATGGATAGGCTTGTTCCAGAGGACGGTCGCGCCAGCGCTTGAGTTCCTCCTCCAGACGGCCGGCAATCCGGCTCACGGCGTCTTTGCCGATCTTGACCTTGGAAAGCCCGGCTGTAATAGCCTCTACTTTCCGGGTTGAGACCCCCTGGAGATACATCTCAAGGACCGCTTCTTCCACCTCCCCAGTCATCCTCTTGTAGCGCTCAAATACCTCCGTGAGGAAAGTCCCTTCTCGGTCCCGAGGGACCCGGAGCTGTTCGATCTTGCCCACCGGGGTGATGAGGCTACGGATGTAATGTCCGTTGCGCTCCCCACGCCGATGGACAGTGCGCTCGCGATAGGCGGCGCCGAGGTGCTCGGTCATCTCCTCCTCAAGCACCTGCTCGATCACGGCCTTGACGCCTTCCCGGATCCTCCGGCTAATTTCCTCCTTGGTCAATCTTCGCATCTCCTCGTTGGTCATCTATCCCTCCATACCCAAATTAACCCACAATTTTAGCGACACTACC
>JALWCD010000143.1:0-1452 GCA_027036915.1 Thermodesulfatator sp.
CTTAACGCCGTCCTCAGCCCGGCCACCTTTACCCTCCGCTACAATCTCAACGGCACAACCTTCGAGGAGACCACCATCGACTTCGGAGGCGGCACCCTTGAGGACCTGGTAGACGTCATCAACTCGGCTCAGAGCCGCGTGCAGGCGAGCGTTTATTTCGACGGAAGCACTTACAAACTCCTCCTCTCCGAGGTCGACGAAGGGGCCTCCACTGTGGAGACCGACACTGTGGGGGGAACCTACGCCATCGAGATCTCCTCCGGAAGCCTTCCCACCGAGCTCGGAGCCCTGGATACCAGTGTCCTGCAGGAGGGCCGAAACGCCCAGCTTCAGATCGGAACCGGAAGTCCGGTTTATAGTCCCACCAACACCTTCCAGGACATCGTATCCGGCGTGGACCTTACGGCGAACGCCACCGGCTCGGCGCACATCTCCATCACCGAGGACTACTCCAAGGTCACAAGTTTTCTCAACAACTTTGCCGACAACTACAACCAGATCATCGACAAGATCCGTGAACTTACGGATCTTGAGACCGGGATTTTCCTCGGGGAGAATTTCGTGAACTCGCTGGGGTCGAGCCGCGCGGACCTGCTTGAACCGCGGATCGAGGAAGGTCTCATCGAATTCGATGATACGGGCCATATCTCTATCAATACCGAAAGTCTGGATCAGATCCTTCAGGAAAATCCGGAGGAGATGGAAGACACTCTCTCCCAGGTGAAAGAGGCCTACAGCCGGTATCTTGCGGTGGAAACGGACTATCTGGAAAGCCTGTCCTCCCAATATGAAGACCAGATAAACGCTCTCGAAGAAGAGGCTCGAAGGCTTCAGGAACGCCTGGCCCGGGAGGAAATTCTCCTGCGGCAGGAATATTCCAAGCTCGAGATCTTCATGAACCAGGCCCAGGAGACCATAAAACGGCTCCAGGACTACATCGTAACCCTATCCGAAATGTACGGAGGGAAAAAATGATTAACAAAGATCGTTATCTTGAGAATCTGGTGGGTACGGCTAATCCGGTGAGGCTGGTGATCCTTCTTTATGATAAGGCCATCACCAGTCTGAAGCTTGCGGCGGAAATCATGGAAAAAGAGAACCCCGGGCCCGAGGAGGTGGATCGTAAGTACCGGGCCCTGGGCCGGGCGGGGGATATCCTGGCCGTGCTGGATGGCACGCTCAACTTCGAAAAAGGGGGTGAGATTGCCCGCCAGTTACACGAGATCTACGAGGGGCTCCTCAATGATCTCCTCCGGGTGACGGCCAAGGATGACCCCGGAACCGTGCGCCGCATGGTAAAGGTCCTTGAGGATCTGCGGGCCGCCTGGGCCGAGGCCGAAATCAATCTCAAAAAGGAGGGCCTCCTGGCCACTCCCCCAAGGGACACCCGTGAAAGATCTTCAGGCCTGGCTGCTACGCTGTAAAGAGGACCTCTCCCGGAGGGACTTAGAT